>CAIKQM010000681.1 GCA_903829565.1 uncultured Planctomycetota bacterium | reverse complement strand
GGCAGGCCACGTGCTCATCCATGCCAGAGCTTCGGGAGCCGGCAGCCACCCCCAGCGAAAGGCCAAGCCGGCCAAGAGCGGCGGCACAAAGACGCGGAAGCCGCAGGCCGCGGCCAAGCCAATCCCAGTCAACGCCGCGACGAGATGCTCCCACTCCATGAGCTAGAGCATACGCAGGACAGGCGCGATTATTCAGGCGTTACGAAGCCTTGGCGGTCACCACGCGGTTTCGACCCGCCTGTTTGGCTGCGTAGAGCGCCTCATCGGCGGCCTTGAGCAGGCCGTCCATGCCCAACATCCCGGGACCGCGCACGGCGACACCGATGCTGACTGTCAAGCGGCCTTGATAGCCGGCGCGCACGATCGGTTCGTCGGCGATCTTGGAGCGCAAGCGCTCGGCGGCTTTGGTGGCGGCTTGGAGATCTGCACCTGGGCAGACCAACAGGAACTCCTCCCCGCCGAAGCGGCACAGCAAGTCACCGCGACGCGAGTGTTTGCGCAAGACGCGTGCGGCCATGCGCAGAACTTCATCACCCGCTTCGTGCCCGTGCACATCATTGATGTGCTTGAAGTGATCTAGGTCCAGCAAGGCCACCGACAGTGGCGTTCCAGAACGCACCGCGTGGTCCCACTGCTTGTGCAAGAACTCCCAAGCCCGGCGGCGATTGGGCAACTCCGTCAACATGTCCGTCGTGGCCAAGTGCGCCATCTCGCGCTCGCGAATGTCCGCACGGCGTTCGGCGGCCATGTGGGCCAAACGGCGCGCATCCCCGCCTTTATGGGCTCGCGCTAGGCGTAAACCAGACTTGACACGCGCCAACAGCACGCGCGGATTGAAGGGCTTCGTGACGTACTCGTCCGCGCCGGCCTCGAACACATCGACCGCACGACGCTCGTCGTCCAATCCGGTTAGCACCACCACGAACATCGTGCGTCCGCTATCCAAGGAACGCACACGCCGGCACAACTCGGAGCCGGTCATGTCGGGCATGCTCCAGTCGGTCATCACGACTTGCACTGCCTCGCGACTGAGGGTCTCGAGGGCTTCGGCACCCGAACGCGCAACCAGCACGGTGCACCCCTCACGCTCCAGATGCGCGGTCAGGATGCGCAGATCGACAGCGTCATCATCTACGGCCAACACACGCAGACCTTGTGTGGACTCAGGCTCTAGCGCAGCCACCGCATCGGGGACGAGCAAGCGCGGACCGAGCTTGGGTTCAAAGGCGCGCGTCAACTCGCGCAGACGCTGCATCGTGCGCCAACGCAGTTCTTCGTCATCCGCATCGGGAACAGCTCCACTCGAGCGGAAGGGCAAGTTGCGACCACCCGTGGGCTCACCGGGCCTCGGCGCAGCATCGACGATATCGGAAGCCACGATCTCGGCCAGTCGCAGTAGGTCCGCGAGTTGCTGTGCAGCCGGGCTCAACGCCGGACGATCGCGCGCAGGCAAGCCCAGATCGCGCACGGCTAGTACATCGTCTGGCGCGAAGCCCCAGCCCGCCAGCATCGAGGCTGCGAGCTCATAGTGATCTAGGTCCCACGCACGTGCCTCGGCGAGCAGCAGCTCGGCAACCGGACGACCCGCATGATCGCGCAGGAGCGTGTCGAATTCGTCAGGCTCGGCAGTGGCCAAAGCCAACATGCCAATGCGCGAGAGGAGCGCCACCGTGCGCACTTGCTCGGCGGGCAAGCCAGCGCGTTCTGCCAGCAGCTCTGCTGCACAAGCGCAGGCCAAGGACCAGCGCCAATAGCGATCGTGGTCAAAGGCACGCGCAGCACCACGTCGCGGACCACGCGAGTGAAACGACACGGCCGTCTCGTACAAGTGACGCGGGTGCAGAATCGATGCAGCCATCGCCACTGTAGTC
>CAIKQM010000680.1 GCA_903829565.1 uncultured Planctomycetota bacterium | reverse complement strand
GTCACTCCGGCGCCGACGCGCTACTCGGCGCCCAGTCCGGCGGCCCCTGCGCCAACCGCCACCACACCGCGTGCCCAACCGCGCTCCGCTCCGGATCGCGAGTCGGCTCCGTCGTCACCCTCGCCTTCATCCTCGCGCTACCAGCCGCGCGTCTGGGAGTCCGATGCAGAGTTGGTTTGGCGCACCAAGCCGCAACCAGCGCCGATTCCGCGCGTGTCCTCTTCGTCGCGTGCCGATGGCAACGCCTCGCTATCGCGTGCGCGCTTGGAGCGCGCCAACGGAGCGCCGTTGGTGGGTGGCGTGGGTGCGCGCGCCGAACCGACAGAGATGCCCACATCGAAGGAACTGCCGGCGAAGGAACTGCCGGGCAAGGAACTGCTGGGCACCAGAGGGATGACGGCGACCCGCAGTTCGACCAGCGAGATTGAACCCAAGCAAGTTCTCGATCGCTACCAGCGCACGCGGGCTCAAACCGAGACCACAGCCAAGACCACCACGCGTGTAGCGCCGAGCGAAAGCCCTTCGTATCGCCGTGGTGCGCGTGCACAGGCAGCAGCCCCAGTCGTCACTCGTGTACAGCCTCGCCCCGAGGCGACGCAACGCGCAGCAGCCAAGCACGTGGACGAGTTGCGTCGCGTGAAGCCCGAGGAAGCGCGGCGCATTGAGCGCACTGCGGCTCAAGTCGCCAACACCACGCATGTGGCCTCGCGCGTCACGCTGGGCGTAGCTGTGGGTGCATGGACCGGCTGCAACACGAACTGGTGGTGGCCCGCCTATGACAAGAGCTGCAACTGGACCAACCCGTGGTGGAACTGGCACCTGACCTGGTCGCAGAGCTGCGGCTGGAACTTCGGTTTGGGTTGGTCGTCTTGCTGGAACCCGTGCTGGAGCTATCGCTCGTACTACTCGCCCTACAGCTACTCGTACTACCCCGCGTACTACTGGTACCCGAGCGTGGTCTGGTGCTACGACCCTGTCGTGATCGAGCGCGTGGTCGAAATCGAGCGCGTGGTCGAACGCGAAGTGGTGCCTGTGGCCGTGGGTGAAGCAGTGGTCGCAGGTGCGGAGCCCACGCCGGCCAAAGAGATCACAGACGCGCTTACGGTCGCGGCAAAGAAGCACCTAGATGAAGGCGACGCGGCCTTCCGCGAAGGTCGCTATGCCGATGCGGTGCATCACTACGCACGCGCTTTGGAATGCTCACCGAATGATGCAGGCCTGCACTTGGTGCTAGCCGATGCGCTCTTTGCAACGGGCGACTATCACTACTGTGCTTGGTCTTTGCGGCGCGCGCTCGAGTTGGATCCCAAGGCGCTCGATACCGACGTCGACAAGCACGAGTTCTACAACGACAAGGCCGAGTTCGATCGTCAGTTGGCTTTGGCTGAGAGCTATCTAGAGGACCACTTCCTCGACGACGATGCGCGCTTGGTGCTGGCCTTCAACTACCACTGTGCACGCCGCCACGACGAAGCAGCGGCCTTGTTGGAAAGCGCCTTTAGCGCTGCGGTGCGCGAGTCACCCGCGGGAGCCAAGGTGCTGGAGCGCGCACGGGCTGCGCGCTCGCGTGGCTAGACAGTCAGCTTGGATTTAGTCGGATTACCACTCCGGACGGGCGCCTGGCCCGTCCGGAGCTTTTGACAACGGCAGAGTCGACCGCGGCGGCGCTACAGCCAACGCACCGGTCCGCCGCTCGGACGGTAGATCTCGATCAGAGGCTCGCGCTGGAACCGGCGTGCAAAGGCTTGGGTGCACGCCTCGCGGACCGCGTCTTCGCGACCGCGTTGCAACAACACCACGACGCAGCCGCCAAAGCCCGCACCTGTCAAGCGCGAGCCATGCACTCCTGACACACCGCAGGCCGCATCCACCAAGCAATCCAACTCGGGCACCGAGACTTCAAACAGATCGCGCAGCGAATGGTGCGCAGCGGTCATCGCCGCCCCGAAGCCACTCACATCGCCGCGCTGCAACGCGGCACGCGCAGCGAAGGTGCGCTCGACTTCGTCAACCACATGCTGAGCCCGCAAGGCCAGCGGGGCCTCCAACATGGACTTGCCACGCAGGTAGGTTGCGCGCGTGATGTCGCGCAAACAGGTGGCCTCCGGTTGCAGGGTGCGCAGCACCTCAAACGCGGACGCGCATTGCTGCACACGCTCATTGAACGCACTCTGCGCCAGCTCGCGACGCACCTGCGTGTCCGCCACGGCGATCGAAACCGCGTCCAGGTCCAAGGGCACGCTTTCCCAGCTGCGATCGCGGCAATCCAACCACAGCAACGAGCCCGAGCGCGCCATGGCGATGGCGTAGGGATCCATGATGCCGCAACGCACACCAACGAACCCGCGCTCGGCCAGCAGTGCGGTCTCCACCACCGCTTCGGCCGACAGCGTCAGGCCCCACGCTTCCGCCACGGCGCGAGCAGTGCCCACGCACACGGAGGCCGAGGAGGACAGCCCGGCACCGATGGCGAGATCACCACCGTACAGGATGTCGAAGCCGGGCGGTGCTTCGGCGCGCGCCAGCAGAGCCTGCAGCACACCCAAGGGATAGTCGCTCCAACGCTGCTCGCGGCGCGTGGGCAGCGCCGCCAAAGGCCACTCCAGCACGGTTTCGAACGAGCTGGAGGCCATGCGCACCACCCCATCGGAGCGCAACCGCAAGGCCACAAAGGTGCCGCGGTCAATGGCGCAGGGCATGACGGGCCCGCCGTTGTAGTCCAGATGCGCGCCCATGGTGTTGACGCGGCCGGGCGAGAACCACACGGCCGAGGGCGACGCACCAAAGCGCCGCTGGAAGGCGTCTGCGTGGGCCTCCAAAGCAGCAGCGCTGGAGTGGACTGTCATGGCCTGCAGCCTAGCAAGCCGCGCGCGCTTTGGCTTGGACTGCGAGCCCGTGAGTGGTAGGTTCGTGCTCAGGCCATGAACATGATTCGCACCGCGCTCGCCTCCGCCCTTGTCGCTCTCGCCGCGACCTCTTGCGCCAGCACCGAGCTGACACGCGAGACGCAGACCTCCGGCACCTTTGAGTCGACGGCTTGGACCGTCACGATTCTGGCGATCGACATCCCCAAGGGCGCGCTCGTGGCCGCGCGCGAGAACGTCAACAACATGGGGCTCGCCAACGCGGTGGTGACCGAAACGCAAGTTGCTCCGTACTTGGGTTGGTTCGACTGGTTCCTCGACATCCTCTCGGTGCGTCGCGCACGCTTGCGCGGCACTTGGGGCTTCGAGAAGTAAGCCGGCGTGCTGAGGCTGTGGCCTCAGCGCTCGCGCCGCACCAGCCAGAAGCCGCGCGCATCCGAGAGCACCTCGGATAGCCCGCCTACCGGCAACACCAGCGAGCGCAGCAGCGGATCGGGGCAGTTCGGCAAATCGCGATGAATCCAACCTAGGTCGCCGGAGCGCTCGCGGCCGCCAGGTTCATCGGTGAAGGCTGCACACAAGCGCGCGTATACATCTTGCGCGTACACAGCCGGATCGTGTGTCTCATTTGCTTGACGCTGCGCTTGAGCGCGCGCACGCAACTCATCGAGAAAGCGCTTGGCCTCCGGC
>CAIKQM010000679.1 GCA_903829565.1 uncultured Planctomycetota bacterium | reverse complement strand
GATCCGCGCTACAAGGGCGTGCCCTACGAAGAGCTGCTGCAAGCCCAAGGCGTGCAGCCGTGGTCCTTGCGCGACGATCCGGGTGTGGTGTCCGCCGCTCTTGCGCGCTTGTGGATCGAGCGCAGCTATTCCGAAGCCGACATCGAGCGCGTCTACAAGGACGAGCGCCCCCTCTTCGACGGTCGGCACGGCGCGGCCATCGATGGCCGCCTGCTGTTCCTGCGGGCGGCACAGTTCAAGAACCAGCTCAACCCGCGCAACTTCAGCGAGGCCGAAGCCGCCCTGGCCGACCTCAAGAGCCGCATCCGCAGCGTGGAGGACTTTGAGCGCTTTGCGCGCGAACGCTCCGAGGACGCCAGCTCGCGTGAGCAAGGTGGTCGCGTGGGCTGGCTGACACCAGCCGCCGAAAAGATGCCGCCCGAGCTCGGCACCATCATCGCCCAAACGCTCGAGATCCCCGAGGGCCAACCGCAAGCCCAAGGACTGGCCGGCCCGGTGCGCACCGCCAATGGCGTGGTGCTGTTGTGGCTCGGCGTACGACGGCCTGCTCCCAGCTATCCCGTCATGGTCGGCCATGTGCGCCGCGAGCTGCGCCGGCGCTTCATCGAACAATGCCTGCCCGCTAAAGGCGTGTTGACGGCGTTCGAACCCTGAACTCGCTACAATCCGCGCCCACCGCGCAACCCGCGGCACCAAAGGACGAGACATGCTGATCGGCAAGGTAGTGGGCAGCGTGGTGGCCACGCGCAAGGACGAGAAGCTCGGGCATCAAAAACTCTTGCTCGTTCAGGTGCATGACCACACCAACAAGCCCAAAGAGCAATACGTGGTAGCGATCGACGCTGTGGGCTCCGGCCCCGGTGACATGGTGCTCTATGCCACAGGCTCCTCGGCGCGCCAGACCACGATCACCGAAGGTCGCCCGTGTGATGCCGTCATCATGGCTGTGGTCGACTCGTGGGACCTCGGCGGCGACAACGTCTACGAGAAGTGGAAGAGCTGAACGCGCCATGCATCTCGCGCGTGTAGTCGGCCGCCTTGTCGCCACACAGCAGTACGAAGGACTGCGCGGCGTGCCGTTGCAGCTGATTCAGCCCATCGATGACGATGGCGCCGACAGCGGTGATGTGCTGGTGGCCTGCGCGGCCATCTCTTCGGGCCCCGGCGACTTTGTGCAGTGGATCGACGGCCGCGAAGCAGCGCTCGCCTGCCCCGAGTCCTTTGTGCCCGTGGACGCGGCCATCATCGGCTGGGTCGAACAAGCCATCGCGCACCACCAGAGACTAGGCTGATGTTCCTTGCTCAAGTCGTAGGCACGGTGGTGACACCGGTGCAGATCCCGGTGCTGGATGGACGCACGCTGTTGTTGCTGCAACCGGTGGATCCACAAGGCAAGAAGAACGGCCGCGTGCGCGTGGGCATCGACCACGCCCAAGCAGGTGTGGGCGATCGCGTCTTGGTGATGGACGAAGGCAACTCGGCGCGCCAGATGTTGAACGCCAAGGAAGGCGCCGTGAAGACCGTGGTGGTGGCCGTTGTCGACTATGTCGAGCGCGACGGTGCCCTGTGCTACGACCATCGCGAGGCGAACTGAGGAACACGATGAGCAGCATCGAGGAACTGGCCCAAAAACGCGGCTGGAGTGATGAAGAAGCCCGCTTGCGCAACGCCATCTGCGAGATCGGCAAGCTCTGCTACGCGCGCAACTACATCGTCGCTGCCGATGGCAACATCAGTGCCCGCTTGAGCGATGGCACCATCATCGTCACGCCCACAGGTGCGATGAAGGGCTTCTTGTCGCCCGAGAGCCTGGCCAAGGTGGACATGTCAGGTAAACCTGTCGACCACGGGCCGCGTGCCAGCTCGGAGATCGGCATCCACCTCGTCTCGTACCAAGAGCGGCCGGACATGAAGGCGGTGCTGCACTGCCACCCGCCGCACGCCGTGGCGATGACCATCGCGGGCATCGACCTGCAAACGCCGATCATTCCGGAGATCATCGTCACGATCGGCGGCATCCCGACCGCGCCCTACGGCACGCCCGGCACAAGCGAGCTGCCCGAGTCGATTCGCAAGATTGTCAAGTGTTCCGACACGCTGGTGATGCAAAACCACGGCTCGGTGACGCTCGGCACCAACTTGCTCGATGCCTACAAGAAGCTCGACATGCTCGAGCACACGGCCAAGATCCTGTGGCTCGCGCACTGCGTGGGCAAGGTCAACGCGCTGCCGCCGGAAGCGGTACAGAAGCTACTGGGCACGCGCGGACAGCTGGGCATCTCGACGCTCAACACACTTGAGCGTCCGTGCCCGCGCCCTTAGGCAAAGCGCACGCGACTGACGAGTTCCAAGAGTAGCGCGTACTGCCCCACTACGTGCGGCGTCACGCTGGGCATGCTGATGGAGATGGTGGGCACCCCGCCCTTCTCCAAGCGTGCGCGCGCAGCAGCACGATCGCTGGCCACCAACTCATTGAGCGTACGCCCCGCCAGCCCGGCCAAGGGCTCCAGATCCGCGTGCGAAGCCGCCAATCGTTCGACATGGTCGGCCTGTTCGACCGTCAACAAGCGCGCGTAGCCGTCCCCGTCAAAAGCCTCGGAAGCACGCTGAAAGCCCGATGCACCGTCAAGTACTCTTGACGTCAGGGCCGCCAGGCCACGCAGACGATGCCCCGCCACCAAGGTGCGCGCAACAGCAGGCTCACGATCGAAAGCGCGCTCGGCTGCGGCCCACAACACCAAAGGATTCTCGCCACCGTCTTCGCCGATGCGCTCGGCCGTCTTCAACGCGCCGGCCACCAGCCCGCGCACATCGACCCCGCACACCAACGGCCCCAACCAAGCCGCGCTCGACAACAGCGCAATGGCCCCGTCCGAACTGCCCAAACCAAAGGCTGCGTACCCTTCGCGGCGCGCCACCTCGGCCAAAGCTCCGTGCGGATCGCGCGTCGACACCACGATGTGCGCTTTGTGCTCCGCCTCACCCAAGGCTTGCACCAAGCGTTCGCGCACCAACAACCACTGCGCCAGGGTGCTGGGTGTGTCACCGGAACGCGACACCACATGCACCAGCGTGCTGCTGGGTTCGCAAGCATCCAAGTACTCGCCCACCAAGTCGGGGTCATCGTCGTCCAGCACCGACAAACGCGGCGCTAAGGCGCGATTTTGAAAGGGCGACACCAAAGCAGCGCGCAGCGCCGACGAGGCGCGCGCAGCATCACCGACACCAACGACGACCACATCACGGAAACGGCCTGCCACGCCGCTGTGCCATGCTTCCGCAGCGGACAACTCCGCCTCCAACGCGGCCAGATCCAAGAACGCGGGCTGCGCGTCAATCCACTCGTGCACCACCTTGCACTCGTGTGCGTGCACACTCTCGTCCACACCAAGAGCCAACGCCGCTGTCGTGTCGATCTGGATGCGATCCACGGGTGTCACCTCACCCGTACTTGTGCCACATCCCACCAGCCGATGCGATAGGCGACGCTACGGAGTCCAGACGATCCACAACCCGTTGCTCAGGTTGTAGGGCGCAGCCGTGCAGTAGTTCGCCACATTGCGGTACCAAATCTGGTAACCACGCGAACCACCGGCAGCGGGAATGGCTCCACGCACGCTCACCGGCTGTTGACCAGGTCCCGGATAGCTCATCGTGCCGGCGCTGGTGGTCACATACCCGATGCGCAACACAGAGCCGCCCGCGCAGCGCAAGCCATCGCCAAAGGCGACCCCCGCACCACCGTTGAGCTGCGTGGTGCCTTGGAACACCACCACCACCGAGTTCGACAACTCATCGCCGGCCAGCAGCAAGCTGTCGTTCGCCACCGAAGCCTGACCGCTGACGCGCAGGCGCGCACCCAAGCCGGAAAAGCTCGTCGCGCAGCCGCGTCCTGGTCCGCCCAAGTTGCCGCAAGGGCACGACGCACCGCTGCCATCACCAAAGCAAAAGGCCGTGCTTTGGTTCGGCGCGACCAGCAAGTCCAGCCACAAGACTTCGAAAGCTTGCGTGGTCGTGTGTTGGATCACCCGCGTTTGCACACCATCGCTGAACGATACATCGAGCACATGCCCCGCAAACGGATTGGCCGCAGCAAAGCACTCGGGGAACTCCAGCACGGGCGAGTTCTGCGAGACCTCGTCCGGATTGGCATCGCTGCTCGCGGTGGCTGTGTTGAACACACCAATCGCCACGTGATAGAGCCCGGGCGTCAGCGTGCGCACCAACTCGGCTTGAGGAACTGTGAAGCCCCCCGCCACCGCGTCATCGTTGTGCGCACCGGACACCAAGTTCCACTGCGCGTCGTAGACCGTGATCTCTGTATCGGTGCTATGGCCGAGATTCGCGGTCGAGATGGTCACCAAGCCTTCGAGCAACGCCCCCGGCACCACCAAGGGTTGCACAGGTGTGCTGGTCAATGTCAGCGCATAACTGGCCGTGGTGCTGCCCGTGCCCGTGACGCGCGCATGCAAGCTCTCGCCGCGTCCGAAGCCGTACCACGCCAAGCGGTCTGTGCCGGTGGCGGGAGTCGAGCTTTGGAAAGCCACTTCCGCCCCGACGATGACCCCACTTTGTTGGGTCAGACCCAACAAGCGCAGCGAATGCCCGGGGGTTGTGCTGCTGGCGACCAACGCATGGCGGTACAGACCCGTAGGTTGCGGCGCGAGCGTCAGCTTGAAGGTATCGGCGCTCGTCAACGCCAGAGAACCGGCCGTCTGCGCGCTGCCAGTGCTTGTGCCCACCAACACATCGCCCGAGCGCAAAGCCGTCACCTGTGTGGCCTCGGTCTTTAACGCATTCGGCTCGGCTTCGTTGTACACGGACTGCGCCGGCAAACGGGTAGCGCAGCACAACGTGCCGAGCGCAACCACGAATTGCCGCGTAAGTAGCTTCACACCAGTCACTCGTCTCTACCCGT
>CAIKQM010000678.1 GCA_903829565.1 uncultured Planctomycetota bacterium | reverse complement strand
TGGCCTTGCCGGCCCACTCGCACGCGCGTGCGACCAAGGCCCAACCGGCATCGTCCGCATCGTGACGCGTGCCCAGGGGCGCATCCGGCGTGAAAGCCCGCAGCCACGCAGCATCCGTGCCGGCTGCAGCGTTGACTCGTAGCATGTCGTCGCTTCGTGGCAGGCACGCCACGCCGGCCATTGCCGCGGCTAAGGTGGTTGCCCCTAGTTGCGGCGCCGTGTCGGACCACGGCAGCTCGGGCCATTGTTCGCGCAGCGGCTTTTCCAAGGACAGCGCACCCGCCTCGGCCATTTGCAACGCGAGGACCGCGGTGAAGGAATGCGACAACGCGCCCAACGCTACGAACTCTGTGGCTCGGCCGGCAGGCGTGCCTGCAGCGCAACTGGTCAGCACCTTGCCTTCGTACGCAATCCAGACGCGCAATTCGGCATCGGCATCGCGCGCTCGTGCCGCATCGAGCACGCTTTGTACCGCTGCAGGCATGGCCTCGGCGGGCAAGAGTTCGGCCTTAGGAGCGGCCGCTGCTTGGATCGAGGCGCAGGCGATTAGGAAGGTCAGCATGGAATTCGCGTTTGCCTGTGACGCGCAGCTGCGCGCGCACGTCTCTAAGGATGCCATGAGAGATTGCGCGACGCACTACAGAGGGTTGCAGGTGGCTTGGGCTTGGTTCCTGACTGGGGCGGTAGCCCTCGGGGCGCAAGCCCGGCAGGCACCTGATCCTTCGCAATCATCCAAATCCATGGACGAACTCCAACGGATGGTGAAGACCGGGCGGCCAGAGGCGCGCGCGTGGGCGGTGCGCCAAGCGGCGTTGCGTCAGGATGCGGAAGGGGATGCGCTGGTGCTGCGGGCCTTACAGGACCCGCATGCGCAGGTGGGAGATGAGGCCTTGCTGGCGGTGGCTGCGACCACCGGTGGGCGTGTGTTGGCTGCGCTTGAGCCACTGGTGCGTGCGTCGGATGCATCCGTGCGTGCTCGCGTAGCGGAAGCACTAGGGCGTAGCGAGCATCCAGTGCGCCAAGCGTGGTTAGGTCATTTGGTGCGCGACCGTGATCCAGAGGTAGTGCGCTGTGCACTCTCGGCTCTGTTGCGCCGCGTGGAGGCTGGTCGCGCTCCCGAGGATCGCTCCACGTGGGTGTCGTGGGCGTGTCCAGCGGCCGAGGGCCGTGATCCCGTGTTGGCCGCACTCGGGCAGCGCATCCTGCATCGCTTGGATCCGTTGCAAGCCCAGGACATTGCACGCCGCGCGCTCGCAGCCCGTGATCCACAGCTGCGCGCTGCCAGTTGTTCGGCGCTGCAAAGCGCGACACAAGTTGTGGCCCTCGAGTTAGCGCGGCCGCTGCTGGAGGATCCCGAAGCGGCGGTGCGCATGGCTGCCATCGCTACGCTTGGTACTCTGCGCCATCGCAGTGCGTTGACGGCGATGGCCGAGCGTCTAGAGCGTGAGGCACAGCCGCGCTTGCGTCATCGCTTGCGCGTCGAGCTGGCACGCACCTTGGGTGTGGATGCGGAATTCGACACGGCAGCTTGGTTGTCACGCGCACGCGAATGGCGCGGAGACCTCAGTACCAGCGGTGGCCAAACGGATGTGCGGCCCCACACCCAAGCTCACTTCTCAGGGCTACCGTTGGTTTCGGACCGCATCGCCTTCTTAGTGGATCTCTCGGGCTCCATGTGGAGCGCCAAAGTGGGCGCGCACACGCGCAAAGAGCTGGTGGATCGCGCGCTGGCTGCAGCCTTGGAATCACTGCCGCGCGGAGCCACCGTGCAGCTTGTGCCTTACACGGGGACTCCCATTCCATGGGAGGCGCGGGCCGTGCGTGCAGATGCCGCCAAGTTGCGCCAAGCCTTGGATTGGTTTGCCAAGCGACACGACAACGGCCCAGGGGACTTTTTAGAGGCGTTCGAGCACGTGCTAGCCGATCCAGAGATCGATTCCGTATGCGTGCTCACGGATGGTGTGCCCACTGGTGGCG
>CAIKQM010000677.1 GCA_903829565.1 uncultured Planctomycetota bacterium | reverse complement strand
GTCTGAAGGAGTCGAACCCGGACTTGCCGTCGGTGATGATCACCGCGCAAGGCACGATCGAGTCGGCTGTCAACGCGATGAAGAACGGTGCCTCGGACTTCTTGCTGAAGCCCTGCACGCCGGATGCGTTGGAAGTAGTCATCGGCCGCATCGAGCGCACCACGCGCTTGATCCGCGAGAACCAGTACCTGCGCGAAGAAGCGCTGAGCACCGGTCCGACGACCGTCATCGCCAAGAGCCCCTCGATGGTCGAGACCTTGCGCACCGCGGCCCGCGTGTCGCGCAGCAAGGGCACCGTCCTCGTCACCGGCGAGTCGGGTACCGGCAAGGAGCGCGTCGCTCAATACATCCACGGCAACTCGCCGCGTGCGAATGGCCCGTTCATTCGCGTCAACTGCGCCGCGTTGTCGGAGCAGCTGCTCGAGTCCGAGTTGTTCGGTCACGAGCGCGGCGCCTTCACCGGTGCGCACAAGACCAAGGCTGGTCGCTTTGAACTCGCCGACGGCGGCACGCTGCTGCTCGACGAAATCGGCGAGATCTCGCCGGCGCTGCAAGCCAAGCTGTTGCGCGTGCTCGAAGAGGAAGAGTTCGAGCGCGTCGGCGGCACGACCACGATGAAGGTGGATGTGCGCGTCATCGCCACCACCAACCGCGACCTGGCCGAGGAAGTGCGCGCTGGCCGCTTCCGCGAAGACCTGTACTACCGCTTGCACGTGCTGCCGATTCACATCGCACCGCTGCGCGAGCGCGCCGAAGACATCGCGCCGTTGGCCCAGCAGTTCGCTAATCACTACGCCAAGCAAAACGGCCTCGAAACGCCGCGTTTCACCAAAGAAGCGTTGGAGCGCCTGCAGACCTGGAACTGGGCCGGCAACGTGCGCGAGCTCGAGAACGTCGTGCAGCGCGCGGTCGTGATGCTGCGTCAGTCGATCATCGATGTGGAAGACCTGGCCTTCGGTCCCAGCGGTGGCGGTGCCGACATCGGCCCGAACACGCCGACCGAGGAGATGGGCACGCAACTCGCGAACCGTCCACTTGAAGACATCGAACGCGTGGCGATCTTGGCCACCCTCGAAGCCGTGCGCGGCAACAAGACCGAAGCCGCGCGTCGCTTGGGCGTCACGGCACGCACCTTGTCCAACAAGATGAAGCTCTGGCGCACGCTGGGCCACGTGGCCTGAGGTTCGTCATGGACGCGGCCAACATCGATCGACAGCAACTGCTCTTGCGGCTCATGTCAGCCGCAACGCAACGCTCGAAGGTCCTCTCCGAGAACATCGCCAACCAGTCGGTGCCCGGCTACACCCGGCGCGATGTGCAGTTCGAGGAGTTGATCGCCAAGCGCCTGCAAGCAGGTGGTGCTGGCCTTGATGAGGTCGAACCGCGCGTGGTGCTGGATCGCTCCACGCCCGCGGGACCAGATGGCAACAACGTGAACCTCGAGTCCGAGGTGAACGCCATGCGCGAGACGATCCTCGCCTTCCAGCTCTACGCGCAGATGCTCGAAAGCCGCAACAACCTGATGCAAACCGCGATCCAAGAAGGTCGCTGACCAAGGTACTGAGCGATGAGCCAAGTCAATCCGCTGCAGAAGCTCTTCACCTCGATGCGCACCGCGTCGGCCGGCATGTCGGCTGAGCGTCTGCGCATGGATGTGATCGCGAAGAACATCGCGAACGCGCAAGTGACCAGCACAGCCGAAGGTGGGCCCTACCGCCGTCAGGTGGTGCGCTTCACTTCGCTGCTCGAGAAGAGCGCGGGTCACACAGCCTCCGTCCCGAGCGCGCAAGTTGTGCCCGACACCAAGACCCCTTTCGAAGAGGTCTATCGCCCCGATCATCCCGATGCGGATGAGAAGGGCGTTGTGCGCCTGCCGAACGTCAATCCGACCCAGGAGATGGCGGACATGATCGCGGCCACGCGCGCTTACGAAGCGAACATGAATGCGCAGGACAACTTTGTGCGCATGGCCGAGCGCGCCTTGCGCTTGGCGCAGTGACCGAGCCCTGAGAACCAAGGCCTGAAAACGGAGCCCTAGAACATGGTTGATTCCATCGGAGATCGCTCGGGACTGGCGCGGGCTGCCATTGAGGCGGCCCTCAAGCGTCATTCCGAAGCGCTGGGTCGCGCCGATGGCGCGGCTGGGGCTGCCAAGCCTGAGGGCGTTCAGGGGGCCTTCGGGCCGTCGTTGGGCGAGGCGATTCGGTCCGTGGACTCGACCGTCAAAGGAGCCGATCGTCTGGTAGACGACGTCCTGGCCGGCAAAGTGACCGACTTCCACGAAGCGGCGTCCAAATTGAAGGAAGCCGAACTGGGAATGAAGTTCGCACTCGAGGTTCGGAACAAATTTGTCGATGCATACCGCGAAGTCATGCGCATGAGCGTGTGAGGCCCTAAACGACCATGAAACAACCGCTCGACGCCTTCCTAGGACAGCTCAAAGGCGCCAGCCTGGCCGCCAAACTGGCTTTGGCTTGCGGGGTGCTGGCCCTCGCTGGCGTGGTCGCGGTGGCCACCCAATGGGCTGATAAGCCCAACTTTGTGCTGCTGGCGTCCAATTTGGACGCGCGGACCTCGGCCGCGGTGCAGTCCGCGCTGGCTACCGCGGGGGTGCGCTACCAGGCCAGCCAACCGCCCGGCCCCTTCGTCGTGCATGTCGACGAAGAGCAGTACTACATGGCTCAAAACGCCATCGCCTTGGGCGGTGCGTTGGACACGCCGCCGAGCGGCATCCGCACCGACCAATCGGGTGCGTCGAGTGTGTTCTTGTCGGCTTCGGAGCGTGCGCAAAGCGCGTTGAAGCGCGAGTGGCAGGAGATGGAGAGCCAGCTCGAAGCGTTGGACTTCGTCGAACGCGCGCGCGTCAGCACCAGCACGCCGGATCGTTCGCCCTTGCGGCGCGACAAGTCGATGACGGTCGCGGTGACGCTGACCTTGCGCGGTCACGGCGACTTGTCACGCGGCCAAGCGGCCACCGTCGCCAAGCTCGTGCGGCATCGCTTCAACGTGCCGAGCGAATCGGTGATGATCAGTGATCAATCCGGGCGCGCGTTGTGGGATGCCGTCAAGCAGGACGAGGGCCACATGGCCGCGTCCGATTTACTTGACCACCAAGGCCGTCACGACGAGGACTTGCAGGCCAAGGCCAACGCCGTGCTCGAAGAAGTCTTTGGACCTGGCCTCGCACGCGTCGTCGTCGCGTCGCAATGGTCGTTCGAAGAGCTCGAAAGCGTCAAGGAAACGGTCGACCCCAAGAACAAGGTGGTCGTCAGCGAGACCAACACCAAGACCAGCACCCCGCAAGAAGGTGGGCTGATGCAAGGTCCGCCGGCTCCTGGCATGGAACCTGCGCCGGTCGCCATGGCCGAAACGAGCGAGTCGCAGAAGTCGACCGTTGTGGGTCGCGAAACCTCGCTGCGGCGCGTGACGGCGCCCAAGCTCGAGCGCTTGTCGGTGTCGTTGTTCTTGGATGAAAGCCAGAAGGACAGCAGCGCTGGTTTGGAAGCCGCGGTGAAGAGCGCCGTGGGCTTTGATGAAAAGCGCGGAGATTCGTACTCGAGCTTTGTATCGCCGTTCGCTGGCGTGAAGCGCGACGAAGCAGGCAAGCCTGTGCCGCCCGCGGCGCTGGAGCCGTTGGAAGAACCGAGCCCGATGACCGAGATGCTCGTCGAGCGCGCGGTCGAGATCGTGGCTGCTTTGGTGTTCCTCTTCGTGATGTTCAAGGCGCTCAAGGGCGTGACCAAGACCGGCGTCGATGTGAAGGCCGACACGGCCCGCGAAGACGACGAGATGCTCGAACTGCTGGCACGTGGCTCGGTGGAAGAGCTGATCAAGAACGAACCTGAGCGAGTCGGCGCGGTGTTGTCGCGCTGGGCTGCTGAGGGCAAGGAAACCGCGGCCAAGGGTGCCGCCAAGGTGGGTGCACGATGACTGAGCTCGACAATCTGCGCGGCGCCAAGCGCGTGGCGGCGTTCCTCGTGTCGCTCGACAAGGACACAGCAGCAGCCATCCTGCAAAAGCTCGATCCGTCGGTGGTCGCCGATGTAGCCGAGGCCTTGACCTCGTTGGACGCGGGCTCGTGCGCCAAAGAAACGCTCGACGCGGTGTGGCGTGAGCTCGCGCGCGACATTCACGCGCCGTCGCTGCCGCGCGCCAAGAACGAAGAAGAACTGGTCCCCTTCTTGGAAGCGGGACTCGGCAAAGAGCGCTCCAAGCAAGTCATCGCCGCCATTCACGAGCGTCGTCGACACGAGCGTCCCTTCCATGAACTGGAGAAGCGCAAGAGCGTTCACCTTGCAGCTGTCCTCGCCAAGGAAACGCCGGCTGCATGCGCGCTAGTGCTCGCTCACTTGGAGCCCAAGCTCAGCGCCGAAGTGCTCTCGAGCTTTGAAGGTGCCTTTGCCCTCGACGTGGTCGGCCGCATCTCGCGCATCGTGCCGCCTGGTTGGGCGGCACTCTCTGCAGTCGCGGACGATCTCGTGACGCGTGTCGATGCGTACGCCGCGCTGCCCGCTGCACCGGATCCTACGGTGCGCTTGAAGACCATTGCGCAGATGCTGAACGCTGCGCAAAAGCCCGTCGAAAAGGCTGTTTTGGAAGGCCTCGACGAGAACGACAAGGAAACCGCCGAAAGCGTGCGCGAGTACATGTTCGTGTGGGATGACCTTGCGCGTCTGGACAAGAAGACGATGCAAAAGGTGTTGGGTTCCGTCGAGACACGCACCCTCGCCATCGCGCTGAAGGGTTCGACCAAAGTCATCGAGGACAACATCATGAACAACCTGTCCAAGCGGGTGCAGGTCATGGTGAAGGACGAGCGCGAGCTCGCCGGTCCGATGCCGCTGACCGAAGTCTTGGTGGCACGCAACGAGTTGCTCAAGGCCGCCCGCGCGCTCCTGGAAGGTGGCGAAGGCGCCGCCAGCGCTGCCAAGGGAGAAGAACTTGTCGCCTAAGACCGCACAGCCCGAGCTGATCCAGCTTGCGGCACGCCCGACTGCGGTGCGCATCGTGTCGACCACCACGGACGAGTGGCGGGCAGCGCGCGCACAAGCTGTGTTGGAGCAGGAATACGCGCGTGGTCTCGCTGAGGGCGAGGCACGTGCGCTTGCCGGTGCAGCGGCACTGCTGGCGAAAGCTGCTGCTGCTTTGGATGCCCAACGCCAAGCAGACAGCGAGGCGCTGGCACGCGACAGCATGGACCTGGCTCTGACCATCGCGCGCCGCATTCTGCGCAGCGAAGTGGATGCAGGCCGCTATGGCCTGGAAGCCATGGTGCGTGAGACTCTAGGCGCATCCGGCGCAGGCCGCGGTGCGTGTGTGGTGCACTTGCACCCGGCCGATCTGGCGCGCTTGGAAGGCTTGCCCTTCCGCGCGGGCACCGAACTGCAAGCCGATGTCGAAGTGGCGCGTGGCGATGTACATGTCACCACGGCGCGCGGCACGGTGGTGCGCGAACTGGATGCAGCTCTCGCAGCTGTTGCACGCCGGTTGAGCGAGGACTTGCCCTCGTGACACGTCTGGACCTTGCACGCGCGACAGCTTTGGTGGACGCGGCTGCACAGCCGGTCTTCCGCGGTCGTGTAGAAGAGGTCTCCGGTGTGCTCGTC
>CAIKQM010000676.1 GCA_903829565.1 uncultured Planctomycetota bacterium | reverse complement strand
GTCAAGGACCTGCCCGATGCCGGCAAGGCGGACGCCAAGACGGGTGAACGCCTGTCGGTGGACTACTACTACTGGTACTACGCCTCGATCGCGCTGAACCAGTTCGACGGTCCGGACGCGCCGAAGAAAACCGGCAAGTACTGGGGTCCGTGGAACAAGAAGATGGTCGACGCGATCATGGTCCTGCAGGACCAAACAGACGACCGCAAGACCGAGACCGACCCGACCCGCCGCGCGTGCCAAAACGGTGGTTGGATCGTTCCCGACCGCTGGGGTAGCCACTACGGCGGCCCCGTGTACCAGACGGCCATCAACGTGTTGACGCTCGAGGTGTACTACCGCTTCGAGAACGCTTTCGGCGGCGCAAAACGCAACTGATCGCGAGCACCTAGACCCGATTTTCCATCGCAGGCGCGGGGACCCTCCCCCGCGCCGCGGACTAGCCCAACAGCCCCCAGCCCCTAACGGAACTCGTGCGACGCTTCCACCACCTGCGTTGGATCGCGGCTCTCTTGCTCGTTGCCGCGCCGAGCTACGCTCAATCCGCTTCCGTCCTCGGTAAGAACGATGCTGCGTACGCGACCCAGCTGTACCGCAGCGGCTACCCCGAGCTGGCCGAACGTCTGCTCAAGACGATCGAGACCTCGGGGGCGGTCGAGCCCAACGAGCAAATCGGCGTCAAGGCGCTAGCTCTCGACATTCGCACCGACCTCGCCTTGCGCGAAGCCGATGTGGAGAAGCGCAAGACGGCGCTGGCCCAAGTGCTGACGGAGAAGGAAGACTTCGCCCGCAACTACGACGGCAAGACCGCGGCCGAAGACACCGTGCAGACTCTGCCGGATGTCTACCAGAAGCTCGGCGAGACGATCACTTCCCTCCTGCAGAAGGAAACCGATCCCAAGAAGATCGAGGAGTACCGCAAGGAAGGTCACGAGATCTTCTTGAAGGCCGAAGCCAAGCTGGAAGAGCGCCTGCTGAAGACGCAGCAGATGATTGATGATGCCTGGCTGGCGCTCGGTGATGCCGCTGGCGAGGAAGACGCGAAGATCGATCCGGCGCTCGAGCAGCAGAAGATCCGCACGCTCTACAACCTGCCGCGCACCTACTACTACCACTCGCAGATCTTCCCCAAGGACGACTTCAAGAAGACCGAGCTGATCGACAAGGCCATCGAAGGCTTCAATGCTTTCGGCCTCGATTACTCCGATCTGATCTGGAGCTACGAAGGCTTGATCTTCCTCGGCTTGTGCGAGAAGGACAAAGGCAACACGGCGGAAGCGTTAAGTGCTTTTGACGACGCGATCCGCATGCGCGAGCAGTTCGTGCAGGATCAAAAGGGCAAGTTCCAGGTCGGCCCCGGCGAGGGTGACTTGGTCTCGGCCGCGGTGCTGCAAAAGATCATCGCGCAGCGCGATGCCAAGGACTACGCGGGTGCTGCCGCGACCTACAAGGACTTCGTAGACACCATTCCGGGCGCGTTCGAAACGCGCTCAGGTCTCGCTGCTTTGGCGGCGTTGGCCGAGTCCCACATCGCCGCGGGCGATCCCAAGGCCGCTGGTGAAGCCGCCGACAAGCTGGTCGAGCTGGATCCCAAGGGTGCTTGGGGTGCCAAGGGCCGCGAGCTGCAGGGCAAGATGCTTGGCGGCGGAGGTGCTGCACTCGATGCCGAGAAGATCCTCTCCATCGC
>CAIKQM010000675.1 GCA_903829565.1 uncultured Planctomycetota bacterium | reverse complement strand
TGTCGATTTCGTTATCGAAGTGGCCGATGTTGCCCACGATGGCGTTGTGCTTCATCTTCGCCATGTGTTGCACGGTGATGATGTTCTTGTTGCCCGTCGCGGTGATGAAGAGGTCGGCCTCGGAGAGCACGTCTTCCACGCGCACCACTTCGTAACCTTCCATGCACGCTTGCAGCGCGCAGATCGGGTCGATCTCCGTGATGGCCACGCGGCAGCCTTGGCCACGCAGTGACTGCGCGCTGCCCTTGCCCACATCGCCGTAACCACACACGACCGCGAGCTTGCCGGCGAGCATCACATCGGTGGCACGCATGATGCCGTCAACCAAGGAGTGGCGGCAGCCGTACAAGTTGTCGAACTTGCTCTTGGTGACGGAGTCATTGACGTTGATGGCGGGGAAGAGCAACTGACCCTTCTCCTGCATCTGGTAGAGGCGGTGCACACCCGTGGTCGTTTCTTCTGAAACGCCGCGGATTTGCTTGCCCATCTTGGTCCACTTGCCCGGAGCAGCGGCGAGCGAAGCACGCAGCGTCTCGAGGATGATGCACCACTCTTCGGAGTCACCCTTGGCGGCCTTGGGCACCTTGCCAGCGGCTTCGTATTCCGTGCCCTTGTGCACGAGCAAGGTCGCGTCGCCACCATCGTCCAGCAGCATGTTCGGGCCACCGTCGGCATCCGGCCACGTCAAGGCCTGCTCGGTGCACCACCAGTACTCTTCCAGCGTCTCGCCCTTCCAAGCGAAGACGGGGATGCCCTTGGGATTCTCGGGCGTGCCCTTGCGGCCCACGGCGACGGCTGCGGCAGCTTCGTCTTGCGTCGAGAAGATGTTGCACGAGGCCCAACGCACTTGAGCGCCGAGGTCCACCAGTGTCTCAATCAGCACTGCCGTTTGGATCGTCATGTGCAGCGAGCCGGTGATGCGCGCGCCCTTGAGCGGTTGCTGCTTGGCGTACTCGGCACGCAAGGCCATCAAGCCCGGCATTTCATGCTCGGCCAGCTCGATTTGCTTGCGGCCAAAGTTGGCCAACTGGATGTCCTTGACCTTGTAGTCAAGAGCGGTGGTCTTCTTCGTCTTCGTCTGCGTAGCCATCGGTTTCCCTGAGGTCACTTCGGGTTGGGTGTCAAAACGGGTTGTCGTTTCACGCGCGCGGCTTGCGGCCACGCACGGTGTACAAGGGCAACTCTGCCCGCGCGCCATCTTCGCGGCGCGGTCTGTAGGCATCGTTAGGGGACTCGAGCGACAGGTCTACAAAACCAGCGCGCGTCAACGCATCGAGCACATCGCGCGGATCCAGCCCCATACGCAAATCGCCTTGCGCCTCGGCCATCCAGGCTTCTTTGTGCGGTGCCAGTTCGACGATGGAGAGCACACCACCCGGCTTGAGTGCGCGCCAGCACTCCAACAACGCCGGACGCAGATCATGCAAGTGGTGCAGCACCATTGCACACACAGCACCATCCAGCTCGGCATCGGCTACGGGCAAGGCGTCCAACTCACCGCGGCGGAACTCCAACTCCACACCAGACGGCAGGGGAGCCAGCTTGGTGCGTGTGACCTCCAGCATGCGCGCCGAACGATCGACACAGATCACCTTGCCGGCAACACCAATCAACGAGCGCGTGATCCAGCCCGTGCCACAGCCCAAGTCGGCGATGACACTCACGCGCGGCAACAGCGCCGCAATCGCACGCTCACGCGCCACACCTGTGGCGAAGTCGGTGCCGATCTTGTCCCAACGTCCGGCCACGGCATCAAAGAACTCGCCACCGCGCGCGCGACGCTCGTCCACAATGCGCTCTTGCCGTTCGCGATCCGCAAGTGCCTCAGGCAGGGCTTCCACTTCGGCGCGCACAGCGTTCCAGAGCTTGGCCGCGCTTTCGTCTTCGGAAACAGCCAACGACAGATGCGTGGTGCGTCCTTCATGTCGCTCGCGCAGCAAACGCGCCTCGCGTAGCAAACGCAGATGATTCGAAACGCGCGGCTGCGACAGGCCCAGCGCGCGCGCGAGCTCACCAACCGTCAACTCGCCACGCTCAAGCAGCAACAACACGCGCAACCGGACAGGGTCCGAAAGCACGCGTAGGCGCTCGCTGGGAGTAGGGGCTGCTCGGATCATGCTGGGGTGCGGTGAAGGCTCAGATCGGATTGATTAGATCATGAGTTCATGATGATTCTACGCATGCCCCAGCAAAGTAGATGCTCTAAATGATGTAAGGCCCTG
>CAIKQM010000674.1 GCA_903829565.1 uncultured Planctomycetota bacterium | reverse complement strand
TCCGCCCAGCCCGCGAAACAAGCGATTTCTAGCTAAGAAGGTGCGACGCTTGGCCGGAGCCAGCCGTCTGAGTACGTGCATTTTTCGTGAGTACGTGCATTTTTCGGACAACTGTGGAGCGAGGCCCTGAGCAAGCCTAGGGCGCGTCCAGCCTGAAGCCTGGGCCTAGCCCGGCCCCCGCACCCCAAACAATGCTCCAGCGCGCACGCCCCACGAGCGCGGCAATTTGCTGACAGATTTGAGAGGCAACGGTGCCTGAGCCCACACCGAAGGCATGAACCAGTGCCCGGATCGTGCACACTCAGCTGGGCCAGTATCGAGACCTAGCGCCGCTTCTTCTTATCCTTCTTCTTCCCACTCTGCCGCGTCGACGACTGCCCCATCGGCCGCGCCCCACCCAACGGCGCCCCTCCCGGCGTCGGCATACCCCCGCCGCCCAGCCCGGGGAATCCACCCCCACCGCCAAACATGCCTCCACCAAACATCCCACCCAGCAAGCCACCACCGCCCCCCGCTTCCGGCGCGCCAGCAGCCCCGCCTGCACTCATTTGGCGCAGTGCTGCTTCCTTCTGCTTGGCGCCCAGCTGGGAGGCGAGGCCCATCTTGCCCATCTGCTTCATGACGAGCTTCATGTCCTTGTAGCGCTTCAGCAGCTCGTTCACGGCGGCAACCTCTTGGCCGGCGCCGCGGGCGATGCGGCGGCGGCGACTCATGTCGAGCACATCGGGCTGCAGGCGCTCGCGCGGCGTCATCGAGGTGAACAGCGCCTCGAGGCGGTTCATTTGCTTGTCGTCGATGTTGATCTGCTTGGCGATGTCGCCCATGCCGGGCAACATGCCGAGGACCTTCTTCATCGGGCCGAGTTTGCGCAGCATGCGCAGCTGGGCCAGCATGTCCTCGAGGGTGAAGTCCCCCATCACCATCTTCTCGACGGAGCGCTGGGCCTCCTTTTCGTCGATGGCGGATTGGGCCTTTTCGACGAGGCCGACGACATCGCCCATGCCCAAGATCCGTCCCGCCATGCGGTCGGGATGGAAGGCATCGAGAGCATCGATCGTCTCGCCGGTGCCGACGAACAGGATCGGTCGTCCGGTCACCGCGCGCAGGGACACAGCGGCACCGCCGCGCGCATCACCGTCGGTCTTGGTCAGCACGACGCCGGTCAACGCCAGCTTCTGATGGAATGCTTCCGCGGAGCTGACAGCATCCTGGCCGCTCATCGCGTCCACCACCAACAGCGTGCCGTGCGGATTGGTCGCGCGCGCAATCGCGGCGACTTCCTCCATCAACTCGGCATCGACATGCAAACGACCGGCCGTGTCGAGAATGACAAGATCGTTGCCGCCAGCACGGGCTGCGGCCACACCTCGCACACATTGTTCGACGGGCCCGAGACCACTCTCGTGAAACACCGGCATGCCGAGCTTCTTGCCCAGAACTTGCAACTGCTCCACAGCAGCCGGACGCTTGACATCCGCCGCCACGAGCAACGGACGCTTCGAATGCTTCTCGCGGTAGAACTTGGCCAACTTGGCGCAAGTCGTCGTCTTGCCCGCACCCTGCAAACCGGCCATCAACAGGATGGTCGGCCCGTTCTTCGCGAAGTCGATGCGCTGTGCGCCGCCACCCAACAGCTCGACGAGCTCCTTGTGAAAGGCACCGACGAACTGCTGGCTGGGATCGACGCCTGTCAGCGTTTTTTGACCGACCACGCGCGCACGCACGCGCTCGACGAAGTCGCCAACTACCTTGTAGTTGACGTCGGCCTCCAGCAGGGCTTGACGCACCTGCCGTAGGCCTTCATCGACATTCTGCTCGGTGAGCTCCTTCTGGCCACGTAGGAAGGAGAAGGCGCTGGACAGTCGTTCCGTGAGGGTCTCGAACATGGGCTACTCGAACAGGAGCTACGGGAGCGTAGCACATGCCGCAGCCCGCGCCGCAGCCTTACGCGTCGGCTGTCGCAGGCACATTGTCCTGCACACGTTCGATCTTGGCGCCAATCGCGTTGAGGCGCGCCTCAAACCGCTCGTAGCCGCGATCGAGGTGGTAGACGCGGTGCACTTCCGTCGTGCCCTCGGCCACCAAGCCCGCCATCACCAACGCCGCCGAGGCCCGCAGGTCCGAGGCCGTCACCTCCGCACCCGACAAGCGCTTGGTCCCGATCACCACCGCGATCGAGCCGGTGCGACGAATGTTGGCCCCCAAGCGATTCAGCTCGGGAATGTGCATCACGCGATCGGGATAGATGGTGTCATCGATCACCGACGCGCCCTCGGCAACCGACATCAGCGCCATCCACTGCGCTTGCAAGTCCGTCGGGAAGCCCGGATGCGGGTGGGTAGTGATGTCGACACCCTGCGGACGCTTGGTGTGGCGATCGTAGGGCTTGGTCTCGATCCAATCCGCTCCGAACTCCACCTCGAGCCCCGTCTTGCGCAAGCTGTCCAGCATCGCAGACAAGTCTTCGGGACGGCAGCCCGTCACGCGCACGCGGCCGCCTGTCATGGCGCCCATCAGCACAAAGGTGCCGGCTTCGATACGGTCAGGAATGACCGTGTGCTCCGCCTTCTTGAGGTGCGACACGCCTTCGATCTTGAGGATCGGCGAGCCCAAGCCCGTGATCTTGGCGCCCATCTTGAGCAAGCACTCGCCAAGGTCCACGACCTCCGGCTCGCACGCTGCGCCGTGAATGGTGGTGACGCCCTTGGCCAGCGTGGCCGCCATCATCACATTGGCTGTGCCCAGCACGGTCGGCCCCATCGGACCCGCCAGGTACACCGACGCACCACGCAAGCCACCGGCCGGCGCGTCGCATTGGATGTAGCCCTTTTCGAGGGTGATCTTGGCCCCCAGCGCCTCCATGCCCTTGAGGTGCAGGTCTACCGGGCGCACACCAAACACGCAGCCACCCGGCATCGCGACTTGGCACTTGCCTTCGCGCGCCAAAAGCGGGCCCATGACGGTGACAGAGGCGCGCATCTTGCGCACCTCGTCCCACGACGCGCGGCTCTCGAGCGGCCCCGCCGCATGCAGCGTCAGCGAGCCATCGGCGTTGGTTTCTGTGCCCGTCTCCGTCTTGTTGAGAATCGCTCCCATCGTCTTCACGTCCGAGAGTTTCGGCACGTTACGAATGGTCAGCGGCTCGGCGCTCAACAGCGACGCGCACATGATGGGCAGGACAGCGTTTTTCGCGCCTGCGGTGGAAATGGTGCCATCGAGCGGTCGCCCGCCCTCGATCACGAACTTGTGCATACAGCCCCCCTTGACAGAATCACGCTGTGGTAGCGATCACGATGTAGTAGCGCTTGATGTGGCTTCGTCCGCAGGTTGCAAGCTGCACTCCCTTCCGGGATCTGTTCCCTAACCAGGGAGCATCCGACCTAGCGACCGCCCGCCGAGCACATGCAGGTGAAGGTGCGCGACCTCCTGCCCACCGTGATCACGGGTGTTCGCAATCAGGCGCCAGCCCTTGTCCAGACCCTCCGAGCGCGCGACGCGCGACGCGACCGAAAGGAGTCGACCAGCCAGAGCCTCGTCATCGAGTTCCCACAGGCTTTGCACATGCGTCCGCGGCAGGACCAGCAAGTGCACGGGGGCTTGTGGGCGAATGTCGCGGATGACCACACACAGCTCGTCTTCGTAGACACGGGTCGAGGGCACGCGTCCCTCGACAATGCGGCAGAAGATGCAGGTGGGTTCCATCGCGCGGCTTCGCAGTTGCGAGTGTGGGGATAGTGCTTGGCGCAAGCGCGCAGAAGAGCTGAGCGCAAGGGTCTTCCCAAGTGGCGTAGCGGGAAGCACTTGGAGAATCAAAAGACCAAGACCGCAAACGCACTCGCGTCCGCTCGCAGTGCGCGGGCGGTTTGCGCCAGCCCCTCCTCTCCGCTACTCTCTTCTGCCCTGAATCTCTCCGCAGCTCCAGAATCTGCGCAGTCCCGACTAGATCCTTCTGCCTACCGAACCGCATGGACCACACCCAAAACAGCGCCACGATGACGGCCGAAGAGCGTTTCGACATCCGCACCAGCACCATCCAGAGCTTTGGTGCGCTCAACGCCGCGCGTAGCACCCTCTTCCGCAGCCGCCACGATGTGCAGCGCTTCGCGGACTCGATCGACAGCCTGTCGAACGAAGGCGATGAAGGCCGTCGCAAGGGCTTGGGCCTGTGGATGATTGGTCGCTACGCCGATGCGGCCGCGATCCTCGAGCGCCACGAGTCGGACAATGTGGCGGCCTTCACGCTGGCGCGCAGCTGCATGTCGCTCGAGCGTTGGGACAAGGCCGCAGCCATCTTCGAGCGTTTGTCGAAGAGCTATCCGGATGAGCCGCGCCCGCGCAGCGGCATGCTGGAAGCGCGCTTGGAGATGGACCTGAAGAAGGGCGATTCCGATCAAGCCGCCGCCAACTTGGAGACGGCGCTGCAAGCGACCACACCTGCTTTCGGCGAGAGCGCCGAAGGCCGTTACCTGCATGGCCGCATGAACGAAACGCGCGGCGATTTGGAAGCGGCGATCGATCACTACGCCGCCGCGCGCGCGCTGGATCCCCAGCACCGCGCCAACCTGTTCCGCTTGGCCTACCTGGGCGAGCGCGTGGGCTTGGAAGAGCTGGCGCTCGACGCGTACCAACAACTGGCGCGTCAACTGCCGGTGGATCGCGTGGCGCTGCAGAACTTGGGCGTGTTGTACGAAGACTTGGGCCGCCACCAAGAGGCCGCCGCTTGCTACGACACGATCGTGCGTTCGCTGCCGACCGACGTGCGCGCGCGTCTGTTCTTCGAAGATGCCAAGGCTGGCATCTCGATGTACTACGACGAAGACATGGAGCGTAAGCAGGATCGCCTCGATCAGATCTTGCGCATCCCGATCACGGACTTCGAGCTGTCGGTGCGCGCGCGCAACTGCTTGAACAAGATGAACATCACGACCCTCGGTGACTTGGTCAAGCAGACCGAAGCCGAGTTGCTGTCGTACAAGAACTTTGGCGAGACCTCCTTGAATGAGATCAAGGAGATCCTCGGTCAGAAGGGCTTGCGCTTGGGCATGGCGCGCGAAGAAGCCGTCGCCAGCATCGAAGCCAACCGCCGCCGCGCGCCGGTGCCGGGCGACGCTTCCGATATCAGCAACAAGCCGGTGTCCGAGCTCGAGCTGTCGATCCGTGCGCGCCGCACGGTCGAGTCGCTCGGCTGCATCACGGTGGGCGATGTGATCCAACACTCGGAAGACGAGCTGTTGGGCATGCCGAACTTCGGCCAGACCTCGCTGCAAGAGTTGAAGAGCAAGCTGTCCGAGCTGGGCCTGAAGCTCAAGACCAAGACGGTCTGAGAGTCACTGCTCGTGTACGAGTATCTCGACGGCACGGTGGTCGCGCGTGCGGGCACCCGTTTGATCGTCGAGGTACACGGCATCGGCTACGAGTTGGCGACACCGCTCGGTGCACGCTACGAAGGCAAAGCGCGCGTCTGGACGCACTTGGTGGTGCGCGAGGACGCGCACTTGTTGTACGGCTTTCCCGAGCGCGATGCGCGCGACCTGTTCCGGTTGCTGTTGACTGTGCGCGGCGTAGGCCCGACCAGTGCCCTCGCTGTCATGTCGGGACTCGGTCGCGATGAGTTGCTGGATGCGGTGATTCGCGAGGATCACACGACCTTGATGAAGGTCAAGGGAATCGGACGCAAGACCAGCGAGCAGATCGTGCTCGATTTGCGCGAAAAGGCCGCCAAAGCGCGTGGGGCCAGCAGCAGCAGCACGGTTGCGCCCGCGCCGCCCGCTTCGCAAGCCGAAGACGATGCCGTGGCCGCGTTGCTGTCGATTGGCTACGGCGAGAAAGAAGCGCGCAAGTCGGTCGACAAGGCGCGTGCGCGTCTGGGTGCTGCAGCCAGCATGGAAGAGCTGCTGCGCGCCGCCTTGGCTAGTTGAGCGCTAATTGAGCTTGCGCGCCAACGCAAAGGCGCAGTTGCGCAACTCTGTCGCGCTCAAGCGTTGCAACTGCATGCAATACGGGTAGCGCTTGTCCAAAACACTGGACAAATCCTCACGCGTCCCGAGCAGTGTCAAGAGTTCTTGCACCAAACGCCGGTACGCGGCCGCATGCGGTGTGCCATTGCCCCCCGACTCCGCATCCGCCAGTGTCTTGGCCACGGCGACGCGCGGGTCCACCGCCGTGCACCACGAGACAAGCTCCGCCCGCAGCTCGAGTTCCTCTTGCAACGCGCGCGCCGAGAAGCCGGAACGCACCAACAGGCGCAGCGCGGCGAGCCAATCGCGCCCCAAAGGCAACAGGCGTGCCCGATCCACGAGGTGGCCTTCCTCGTGCTTCATCGAAAGACTCGCGGTTTCGGCAAAGGACGGTGCGCTCAAAGTCTCTCCGTCGCCCCGCTCCAACCACACCGTCAGCAACAAACGACTGGCGCCGCCCAAGCTGGGCACAAACTGCGTGGGTGCGTGGGGAGCACACAAAGGCAACGGCTGCGCCAACAAGGCCCGTACCTCGTCGGCCTCGGGGTACTTGGACCACAGGTTCGTCCAGCCTTCGTACTGCGGCCGTACTTGATCCAAGTCCAGCCAATAGCCCTTGTGCACGGCCGC
>CAIKQM010000673.1 GCA_903829565.1 uncultured Planctomycetota bacterium | reverse complement strand
TGGTCCTGCGTCGCACGGTACGCGTGCGCAAAGCTCGAGGGACACTGATAGCTGTCAATCTCGGGGCTCTCACCGCCCGTGGGCACGAAGCTGCAGTACAACGCCTGGGTGCGGTCGTAGGGCCCCACGGCGACTTTGAACAGCGGCCCGCGGCGGTCGCTGCGCCACACGAGATCGGAGATGGTCGAGTAGTACGAACCCTCCAGCACATCCGCGATTTGCGCTGCCGCGCTCAGGTCGGCTCGCAGCAGCACACTTTCGCGCATGCCCAGCAGCGCGTGCTCCACGATGGCGGTTTCGGTCTGGGTGCGGATGCTATAGAGGCCGCCAAAGATGTTGCTGGCGGCGGAGGCCATGAGGGTGCCGGAGCAATCGGCCTGTGCGTCCCACAAGGTCTGGGAGAGGTCGCTGAAGAACGGCTGGAGCGTGTGCCGGCGGTCGAGGCTGGCCACCGAGTACCACGCCACCAAACTATCGAGCCCCCAGCCTTCTCCGCGTCCGAAGTCGAGCCCGTTGCCGGGATGCGCTTGCGCGTAACGCTTGTCCGCGAGGTAGCCGGTTTCGATGGCTGCTCCGCCGGTGTTTTGCGGCACGTCGGGATACGAGAGGCGCCAGCTTTCGGCTTGGGCCTCGAGCTCAAGCTTCGCAAGCGGATCGTTCGCCAGCCACACCAAGGTCTTCAGCGTGCGCGTGTGGCGCACATAGTGCTGGTAGTCGATGGGCGCATAGTTACGAATCGCCGCATCGTAAGGCGCAAGGCGCCCCTGACTCGTCGCCAGCTGGCGCTGACTTTGGTCTGCGCTGCCATAGCCCCACGGATCCGCCACCCACAACAGCGGGCCGTTGAACCACCAGACCGGCATGTACGGGCCGGAAGGCCCTGCGCGCGTCCAGCCCTCGACGGACATGGGTTCGCCGGCCAGTTCGAACAGTGCATTCGGTTGGCGAGAGGTGTACATGCGCATGCGCAGGCGTGCGCTGCGGATGCCATCCACGCTGCGTGCGGCCGCAACGTCGACACCGTCCCACAGCCAGATCTCATCGCCTCCGGTCATGCCTCCGTAGGCGATGCCAAAGGGATGCGCCCAACCAAGCACAGGGCTCGATACGGGGTAGTTGTTGGGGCTTGTTGTGCCATTCGTCAGGATCGAGCTCAGGCTCTGCGCTTCGTTGGCCAGAGTGGTGCGCACACTGCTGAGCGTGGCGTCACTCCAATGCGGCAAGGCCATGCGTTGCGGGTAGTAGCGCGCTGTGTAGGGATTCCACCACGACCAAGCTTCGGTGGAGCCAAAGTTCGTGGGCACCACAAAGCCCAGACCGCGATCGTGGGCGAGAGCCAGCGCGGTGGCTTGCGAGTCGAGCGGTGCCAGCACAAAGCTGCGCTGGAAGCGCGAACGCTGGGGTAGCACATGCAACTTGTTGTCGGTCAAAGGACTCACGATCGCGATGCTGGCCTGCTGGCCATCATCCGACAACGAGCCCAAGTACGGATCGGCAACCAACGGCACGATCATCCATCCCGTGGGCACGGACAGCGTCAAGGACTCAAAGTACAAGTCACCGAGCACATCATCGCGTGCATCGTTGGCGACCGCGTTGGTGAATGCGTTGTGCACATGCAGGTCCAAGCGCACAGCATCGGTGTGCGCGTAGGTCGTGACAAACGTGTGCACTCCATGCGCGTGGGGGAGTGTAGGCGTGGCGCCCGACTGCGGAGCCACGGCCATCAGCATGGCGTGTGTGCGATCGCGGCGGTACACACGACCATCAGCCTCCAGCTGATGCGAAGTCGTCTGGGTGCGCATGTCCGCCAGCAGATCAGCCTCATAGACATGTCCATGGGCATCGCGCGTGTGCAGCGTAACGGAGTGAGGCGTGGCTACCAGCTGGGCTGCTCGCGTGCTGGTGTCAAGTGTAGTTGACGCGGTGTTCACGCGTACCACGTCATAGGTCACGCGGTCGTCGGCCACGGCTCCCAAGGGAGCCTCGACTACGGCAGACACTTCCACCACATCGGCTCCGTCCACTTCGCGCGGGTACAGAGACACGATGTCCACTTGCGTCGTGGCTACGGTCCCGCTGCTATCGCGAATGGCTAGCGGCTCGATGCTGGTGCCGGGTTGCATCGTTCCCGTCGGCACCGGCAGCGTGGCGCGCAGCAGGAAGCGTCGTTCGTTGCTCAGTACGGTTTCGATCTGCGCGACGACTTGGCCCTGGGCTTGATCATCGATGCCGCCACCTCCGCTACCACCATCGTCACCGCCCGAGATGGTTGCCGAGCCTCCGCTGCAGCTAGACAGCCAGAGTGTCGCGCCGAGCAATGAAGCCAGGCACAGAGAGTGAAGTGGATGTGTGCCTGCCCGCACACGGGAGCCATCGATGTCTTGCATGGGGTCGTGCTGGCTGGTGCCCCTGCCCGGGAACCTGCCGTTGCCTTTGATCGGCCTCTGTAGACCGCGGAACTCAAAGGAAACCCCAAATACGGACTAGTAAGGCCCTAGGGTGCGGCGAGCATCCGCTCACGCTGAGCCAATAGGAGGTCAGCGTCCACCATCAACGCCACCAAGTCCTCCAAGGACACCGTCGGTTCCCAACCCAGCTCGCGACGAGCCTTCGAAGCGTCGCCGCGCAAGTCATGCACATCGGCTGGGCGGTACAGCGTAGGGTCAAGCTCTACATGTTTGTGCCAGTCCAGGTTCAGTCGTCCGAACGCCAGATCGAGGAACTCGCGCAAGGTTGCCGAGCGATTGGTGCACACGCACCAATCTCCGGGCTCGTCTTGTTGCAGCATCAACCACATGGCGCGTACATAGTCGCCGGCATAGCCCCAATCGCGGGCTACATCGAGGTTGCCTAGGCGCAGCTTATCTTGCAGCCCAAGCTTGATGCGTGTCGCCGCACGTGTGACTTTGCGTGTCACAAATGCTTCACCACGCCGCGGGCTTTCATGATTGAAGAGAATGCCGTTGCTCGCGTGCAGGCCGAAGCTCTCGCGATGGTTGATGACTTGCAGGTGCGCATAGACTTTGGCGCACGCGTACGGTGAGCGCGGTTGGAAGCGCGTGGTCTCACTCTGCGGCGAAGGTGCGGAGCCATACATTTCGCTGGAACCAGCTTGGTACACGCGCACTGGTTTGCCTCCGGCACGCATGTGGCCACGGACTGCTTCGAGCAAGCGCACCACGCCGAGCCCCGTCACATCGACGGTGTATTCCGGTTGATCAAAGCTGACATGCACATGGCTTTGCGCGGCCAGGTTGTACAGCTCGTCCGGCGCCAAGCGCGCGATGAGGTCACGCAACGCGCCGCCATCCGAAAGATCACCGTAGTGCAGGTGCAGTTGCGCATGATCCAGAAGGTGCGCGATGCGTTCCGTGCTGGGAGTCGAGGCGCGCCGCACGAGTCCGTGCACGCTATAGCCTTTGCCCAGCAGGTACTCGGCCAAGTAGCTGCCGTCTTGTCCGGTGATGCCCGTGATGAGCGCTGTGCGTTGGACTGTAGTCAAGGTGGAGCTCGTCACTGGGAATGATGGACTGCGTGGGCGTGGTGTGCGAGGGCGTGCAAGGCTTCGCTCAGGTCGGCCGTCGGCGTGAACCCTAGATGGTTGCGGCAGCGCTCTACGGAAGCCAGCACCGGCCTGGCTTCGCCGCTGGGCCAGTCGATCGCAAGGGGCATTGCCGTACTGCGGGGAAGCGCAGCGCACATGGTCGCCACCAATTCCGAGCTGCGTCGAGCCTGACCAGAGGCCACGTTCACTACGCGCAAGCCATCGTCATCCTCCGGCAGGCTCGTAGGCTCGACAGCCAAACGCACCAAAGCCTCGGCTGCATCGTCGACAGCCATCAGATCGCGCCAACCATCCGGTCCACGCATACGGATAGGGTTGCATCCGCTGAGCGCTTGCTCCAAGGCGTCGGTCAACATGAGTCCGCGCGGCAGCCCAGGCCCCACACTGCCAAACAGCCGAGCGATGCGCCGGTCGAGGTGCATGGCCGTCGTGCACAAGCGCTCGCAAGCGAGCTTGGAATGCCCGTACAACGATGGCGGTGCTGTGCTGTCAGTCTCGTGATGGGGCACATCCGAGGGCGCGTACACATGAGCACTCGAGGCATAGACCCAGCGCACGCGCCGCAAGCCCAGATGCTGCAGGACGCGTGCACACAGCTGTTCGTTCTCCTGTGCTTCGCGCGGACCAAAGGAAGCATGCGGTACCGCGTGGGCTGCAAGATGAATGACCGCACTAAGATCCTCCGGCAAGGCCGGCAGCGCGTCGCGCAACACATCCACCTTGCGCGTGCCATGCTTGCCTGACCGCGACCAACCACTCCACGCCAGACCGCGCTGTTGCAGGCGCGTCGTCACAGCGCGACCAAGGAAGCCTGCTGCTCCTACAACGAGTACGCTCACGTTGCGTACGTTACATGTCGGACAAGGGCAGTTCGAGATGCCAGAGCGCGCGACCACGCCCTTGGAAGCGGAGCGACAGCGTGCCGCCTTGTCCGACGACGATAGCTTGCGCCGCCGCAAGCGCATTCGGGCCCAAGTTCGGCAACACGCGGCGCAGTGCGTACGGCGTGAAGATGTTCTCTACGCTGCGGCCATCGAGCGGCCCCGTGGGGAAGTCGATCTCGACCGCCACTTTGCCTTCGGTGGGGGCGAGCACTTGTGCTTTGACAACCACGCCGCGTGACGAGCACTCACGCGCTACGAAGAGCAGGGCATCGAAGACCACACCAAGCAAGCCACGATCGCTGCGCACCATGACGGGACCCGCGCTGCGGTACAAAATGCGCGGCGCCTCAGCACCGGACTTGGCTACGCCGGCTACGTAGACCTTGAGCACTTCGCCTACATCGAACACTTGATCGCCGCGCGCAGGCGGCGTGGCCAAGAACGCGAGTGTGCGCGCAAAGCCCATCAAACGCGCTGTTTCACCGCGTACTTGTTGGACTTGGGTCTCGATGCCTTCGCGCTTGCCTTCTTCCAAGTCATCGATCTGATCCGTCAAAACGGCTAGCGAAAGATCGATGCGGGTTGTCTGGTCCG
>CAIKQM010000672.1 GCA_903829565.1 uncultured Planctomycetota bacterium | reverse complement strand
CAAGAAGAACAGTACCAGCGACTCCGTCAAGAAGAGTTGCTGTTCCAGATCACCGAGGAAGTCACGAAGCTCTTGGCCGGGCACCGCGAGCAGATGCAAGCCTTGAAGGAGTTGGATGCCGCGCGCCAAGATCCCACCAGGGCGACGCATGCGCAGAAGCTACGCCTGCGCAAGATTGCTCGCGCCGAGGAAGCTCTCGCCACGCGCAGTGCTGAACTTGCCAAGGCCATCGGCGAGGAGGGCTCGCTCGTGTTCCGCTCGGTCTTCACGCGCGTCGATGAGGACCTCAAGCGGATCGCGGCTCTCCTGACGGAGGAAGGTGATTGGCAATCGGGCGAGCGCGTGCAAGCACTCCAGCAGGATGTGGAACAGGATCTGGATTGGTTGGGTACGGCGCTGGCCGAGGAAAAGGACCGCCGGCGTGATGAAGAACAGAATCAAGAACAACAGCAACAGCAGCAACAACAGCAGCCTGAGAATCGCCTCGTGCCGGATGAGGCTGAGTTGAAGCTGCTGCGCCGCATGGAGGTCGATGTCATGGAGTCGATCGAACGATTGCTGGTGCTGCATCCCGAGCTCGATTCCGAGACGGAGTTGGACCCGTTGCTGCTTGAAGATGTGAGCCGCCTTGCGCGGCGTCACGAGAAGACCAGCGAGCTCTTCATCGCCTTCCGCAAGCGCCTCGGTGTGCCGGATCCAGGTGCCGAAGCTACGGAGCCGCAACCGTTCGTGCCGGAGATCAATCCTCGATGAAGCTACATCTGATGTCCTGCGCTCCGCTTCTCCTTCTGGCGTGTTGGTGCACCAGCCCGGTTTGGGCACAGCAAGAAGAACCACCGCGCCGCCTTTCTCAGCAGCAAGGCGATGGCCAAGAAGAGATGATCCAGCTCTTTGGCAAGGTCGAGCGTCGTCTCAAGGAGATCGATGCTCTGCTCAACAATGCAGCTGCAGGCGACACCAAGCAACTGCGCGATGCCGGCCTGTCGAGCATGGATCAACTGCTCAAGCGCACGGCGCAAAGCTCGCGTGAAGTACAGCAAGACATCGACCGCTTGCTCGAACTCGCACGCCAGGCAGGCCAGCCCAATGGCAGCGGTGGTGGCAGCGGTGGTGGCAGCGGGCAACAGCAAAGCAACGGCAGCAGCCAAGGCCAATCAAGCGGGCAACAATCGTCTTCCTCCCCTAGCGCCGGATCCAGCTCGCCACTGGATGGTCGCAGCGAACAAAGCACGCAGCGCGAAGCGACGCCCGAGATGCCTCAGGCCGGTGGACAGCAACAACGCGACTCCAGTCAACCAAGCGGTGCACAACCGCAAGGCCAACCATCCGAAGGACAGCAACCGTCCGGTGGCTCGCAACCCAAAGATGGACGCGCCAACCCGGCGCAGAGCGGAGCTAACCAACAAGGCGGTGATCCCACTGGTTCCGCGCGTGGCTCAGCAGCCGAAGCACAACAAGCCGATCGTTGGGGCGACCTCCCCGTGCATGCGCGCGATGTGTTCCGCTCGCAAGGTGGGCGTGAGTTGCCGCCTCGCTATCGCGATGCGATTGATGGGTACTACCGCAAGTTGAACAAACGCCCCTAGTGCGGTGCGCACGATGATGTGCTCGCGGATCGTAGCCGCACTGCTCATCTGCGGAGCCACGCTCTTCTCAGGCGCTTCCGCGAATGCGTCTGCGCTCCAGGCGCCTGGGGGCACCTCGACGCCCACGACTGGCGCCACTGATCTTCCCGCACGCGTACAAGCCAGCTCGCGTGCTGCGCTAGATTGGTTGGCCGCACAGCAAGATGCCGACGGAAGCTGGTCACCCAGTGGCGTAGAAGCCGTGTCCAGTGGACTTGACGCCGCCGGCCATGCCCCTGTCGCCGTGGCGTCCATCGCCGCGCTAGCCTTCATGGCCGGGGGCAGCACTCCCGATCGCGGGCCTCACGGCGCGCACCTCGCCAAGACCATCGACTGGTTGGTGGCGCATTGCGAGCTGCAACCCGGCTCCCCTCGCTATGGCTGGATTTCACGGCCCGGCGACCTTGTGTCGCGGATGCATGGCCACGGACTGGCGACCCTAGCCCTCGCCCAAGCGTGGTCGATGTCCAAGAAGAGCGAGCGCGGAGCCCGCATCGAACGAGCCCTGCGCGCCGCCGTCGACCTACTCACGCAGACTCAAGGTGTCGAAGGTGGATGGTGGTACGAACCCGTCCGTGCCGCTCAACACGAGAGCTCCCTCACGATCTGTGCCGTGCAAGCCCTGCGGGGAGCGCGCGATGCCGGCATTGCCGTCGATGCCAAAGTCATCGATCGCGCACTCTCTTACGTCCGACGCACGCGCCGTGAAGACGGCGCATTCCTCTACGCCATCGGCGACAAGCAAGCCTCCGTTGCACTGACCGCTGCATCCATTGCCACGCTGCAAAGTGCTGGTGCATATAGCAGCGCGGAGGTCCGTGCCGGCCACGATTGGTTGACACGCGCCCTAGCTTTGCGTGGAACACCTGACGCCCCCGAGGCCGCGACCTTGGTGGTGTGCCCGCATTACGAACGGCTCTATCTATCCCAAGCACTGTGGCAACTCGAAGACGGTCATGCTCATGCGGCCTGGCGTGAGCGAGACTTGCCGCGCTTGCTTGCACAGCAGGAGCGGGATGGGAGGTTCCGGGATCGACGGTTTGGGGATGTGTATGCGACGGCGATGGAGGTGTTGGTGGTGTTGGTGGCGGATGGGGTCCTGCCCGTGTTCCAACGCTGATGGTGGCCCCCTTGGCTGTTGATACTTGAAGTACCCTTCCTAGTCCCAAATCAAACGGTCTCTGATCATCTCCATCGGGATCAACGGTCGAGAAACAGCTCCAACCATCGTTGCTGCAGTCTCATTGGGATCACGAACGGTGCGCGGCCGCACGTAGTTTCGCCAAGCGACCCAGATCCAAGCATGACGGACCAGTCGTGCAGCAAGCTTGCTATGCGCCCAGTTCCGCCGTACTAGCCTCGAAATCCCATCGCGGAGCATCGCAAAGGTCAAATTGACCGCAAACAAGGGGTTCTCGTTCGACCTCTCCGCTTTGGCACTCACAGTTCTTTGCTGTAAACGCCGACCAAAGGCACAACGAATCAAAGTGGGATATGTCTTCTTCTTATCCGTTACAAGCTCACCAACTGCTGTTGCTTGCAGCGCGCGAGCAACACGGGCTAGGACAGCTGCAACGGCCTTGCTCGACTCGGATCTGCGAGTGTGCCGCGGCACTCCTGCCGGGCGCTTTGTTCGTGGGGCAAGCGCACCGACCTCGAAGTCCACAATGAAGTAGCTACCACGCACCACCACCATCGGCATGGTCAATGGCCTCTGCAAGCGATTAGCCTCAAACGTCTCCAGCTCATCCATCGCCAGGCTGTGAAAGTGCACGAGGCTAGGTGCGGTAGCCATGGCAGCTCGGTGGAAGGCTTCACAGTGGCGACCCATTTGCTCCAAGCGTCGTGCGATTGTCTTACGATTGAGGAGTAGGGTGCGACTTAGCTGGCGCTGTGTGCACTTGGATACGAACGCATTGAGCACGGGGTGGTTGATATGCGGCTTGCGCTGCCGGTAGTCGAAGCGAAAGGTCTGGATCGAGAACGAATGCCTGCATGTTTTGCAGCGAAATCGTTGCACTTCGCGTCCATCACACTTCCGCTCATACCGACCAAAGCGCTGGAACTGAAAGTTCACCGCATGCTCGCATGCAGGATGGGGACAACGGTCAGGAGTGAAGCGAGTCATGTAGGTGTGTGCCCCAGGTAACGCAGGGCGATCCTCCACCATAGAGACGTACGGTATATGCCATACGTCTGACCACTCTGGGAAATTCCTCAACACTCAGCGGTACCACCATCAGAGGAGGTACGCGAGCCCGCCCCTCCCCATCCACACCACCTCTAAATCCTCCCGACTCCACGTACACAACCCCTTCGCCACATCCGAAGTCGCCGGATCATTCACCAACACCTCCCCCGCAGCGGTGAATCCCGTGATCACCACCAAATGCCCGTCCGTCTTCTCATACGGTGCACCTCGCAGTTCACCTTGACGCACACGAATCGAGATGACTAAGGGACTGCCATCCGCAATCTGTTGTTCGACATCGCGCCAGTGGGAGAAACGGGCGAGTCGACCCGGCACCCCAAAGGTGTAGGCAGCCTGCACGTTGCGAGGCCAATTCCCATAGATGTTGTTGGGCAGGTCAAAGGCCCTAGCGCACATGGTCTCTAGAGGAACGTCAATGCCGCGGTAGGCCATCACCATCGAGGTGGAGGTAGGCGAGCAGACCCGAGATGCAATAGTCTCGCCAGCGCTGCGTTGCGTGCGGAATGGCACGGGAAGGCGACGAGCCCAACGGGAGCGTTCGACCGGTGGACGCGCGTCGAGCGCGGCTTTACCGGACAAGTTAGTGCGATCCGAAAGCACCATGTCGAGCCGTGCGATGCGGACCTTGGCTGCAGGCGAGCCGTGAGCCCTCACACGCAGGCGGGCCTGGGTGATCGGTTCTTTGGCTTGAAACCAATCCGTGTGGATCTGGCCGAGTGGAGACAAGAGCGGTGCTCGCTGCTGGGGCTCAACGCCCCATTCCCCCAAGTGAAGCCACGCACTCTCGGCACTGCCGGTCGCCACCTGAAGCTCGACCACAGCACCACAGCCATCGGGAACAGCGAGATTCCAGGAAGCGACCAACTCACGGAAGGGTTGCTGGGCAGGGACCTCCCACACATGGTCGACGGAAGAGCCTCGCGCGTCCACCACCAGCACCGGTTCGGTAGATGGACGATGAGAGTGAGTCTCAATAGCAAACCCAGGCCCTTGGGAGACGCTGCGGGCGGGTGCGGTGTCGTTGGAGGCCAGGCCTAGGACCACGAGAAGGAGCGGGGCGATCACGCACGCAGGATAGCTCACGACGAGCGCAAGCGCACAGTGCGCGCTGCTGGGACGGCTCGAGAAGGTGAGCAGTGCCTGTACAAAGTACTAGACACCCACATGGCACAGACCTTGCTTGCCAGCCGCATAGCCCCGGCACGGTACACTGCTCAGAGCATTCATGAACTCCCCCCTTCGCACGTTGGTCATGCCCCTATGCCTGAGCATCTGCCTGCAGGTGGCGGCCGCGGCACAGGATCTGCCGGAGGCGAAGCGCATCCTGACCATGGAGGATGGCGCCAAGGTGCGTGTGGTGTGCAGATTGGTGGGACAGGAATGGCAGTACAAGAACAGCACCGGATGGCACAGCGTAGATGCCCGACGTGTGCATGCTGCGCATGACGAGTCCGTGCTCCTCAAAGAGTGGCGGGCCACCTACAAGCAGCAGCAACCGGAGACAGCCACGACACGACTGCGCGCGGCACGGGGTGCGGCCGAGGCGGGGCTCGCGGTAGAAGCCTTGGCCGAACTGGACGCCGTACTCAAAGAGCGTCCTGACGACCCTGCTGCGCGCGCCATCGTGACCGAACAGCGTTTGATGCACTTGCCTAGCGCTCTAGAGGCGCAAGGCCGTGAGCACTTGATGAAGCTGGGCCCGAGTCTGCCGCCCGCAGCTCTTGAAGCAGTGTTGGTGGAACTCGCGCGCAGCCCGGAGCGCCAAGCATTGGTGGCTGTTTGGGCGCGCGACATGGACGCACCCGTGGTGAGTCGCCGCACCTTTGCCATGCATGCGCTGCGCCGTCTAGCGCCGGGTGAAGAGCTGCGTGCGGCGGCACTGCATGCGCTGTTGGATGCATCAGCGGAAGCTCGTGTTCACGCAGCACTCATGCTTGCCGCGGCGCGTGATCCAGGCGTAACAGGGCCCTTCACCCAAGCGTTGTTGGAATCGAGACATGCCTTGGTGCGTGAACGCGCCGCCGAAGCGCTGGGACACATGGGCTATGCAGTCGCCGTGCCGGCGCTCATCGCTCGATTGGCGGCACCCGTCAACAGCAGTGGCGGCGGCAGGCCGCCGCATGCACATGTTTGGTTCGGTACGCAACGCGCCTATGTGCAAGACTTCGATGTAGAAGTGGCCCAGTTTGCAGGTGTGGCCGATCCAGTCGTCAATACCTTGGTGGAAGGTGCAGTGTTGGATGTGGGTGTGGTCTCCACGCTCGAAGTACGCAGCAGCGAAGGACCTGCCGTGCGCGGTGCCTTGCAACGACTGGTAGGCGAGCGCAAGAACACAGCTCGCGAATGGCTCACATGGTGGGAATCGAGCGGCAAACTGCGCTACGGACCAAGCGCCAAGAGCCGCTAGTCACGACTCGGTCGACTTGTGCTTAGTGCGCGAAGAGCCCGCCGAGCGACAGGGCGATCTCGCCTGCGATCAAGAGGATCACGATCCATTCGAGAGTCTCCATGCGCAGGTCTGCGGCTT
>CAIKQM010000671.1 GCA_903829565.1 uncultured Planctomycetota bacterium | reverse complement strand
GTGGGGGCCGCTGCCACATGCACCGGCGGTTGCGCGTGCGCCTGTGCGTTGTCGCCTGCGTGAGCTCGCGGCTCGCGCTCGACCAAGTAGCGCACCTCGTGCCCGCGCGCAGCGAGCACAGGTGCAATCTCACGCGCATAGCGCTCGCTGCCTCCGAGCGTATCCAGCGCATCGATAGCGAGCAGCACGCGCATGGCGTGCTCAGCCGATCGTCAGCAAGAACTCGCCGTTGACGCGCGTCTTCTTCATCTTCTGGAGCAACATCTCCATCGCTTCGACCGGATCCATCTCGTTGAGGACCTTGCGCAACATCCAGATGCGCTTGATCTCATCCGGAGTGAAGAGGAGTTCTTCCTTACGCGTGCCCGAACGATTGATGTCAATCGCGGGATAGATGCGGCGGTCCGACAGGCGCCGGTCGAGCACGATCTCCATGTTGCCGGTGCCCTTGAACTCTTCGAAGATCAACTCGTCCATCTTCGAGCCCGTGTCGATCAGCGCCGTGGCGAGGATCGTCAACGAACCACCGTTCTCAATGTTGCGTGCCGCGCCGAAGAACTTCTTCGGGAACTGCAAGGCGCTGGCTTCCATGCCGCCCGACAGCAACTTGCCGTTGCTGGGGGCTTCGACGTTGGCCGCGCGGGCCAAACGCGTGATCGAGTCGAGCAGAATGACGACATGCTCGCCGGCTTCCACCAGCGACTTGGCCTTGTGCATGACCATCTCGGCCACATGCAGGTGACGCGAAGCCGGCTCGTCAAAGGTCGAGGCCACGATCTCGCGCTTGCCGCGCGGGATGCTGCGCTCGAAGTCGGTGACTTCCTCGGGACGCTCATCGACCAGCAGGATGATCAGGTGCGCGTCCGGCGCATTGGCGACAATCGAGTTCGCCAGCATCTGCAACAAGACCGTCTTGCCGGTGCGCGGCGGAGCCACGATTAGTCCGCGTTGACCGCGTCCAATCGGCGTGACGAGATCGACGATGCGCATCTCCAGCGGATTGCTCGGCGCACCTTCCAGCAAGATGCGCTGCTCGGGATAGAGCGGCACGAGTTCCTTGAACGGAGCGCGTCCACGCGCCTCTTCCGGCGGATGGAAGTCGATCGTCTGCAGCTCGTGCAAGCACAAGTAGCGTTCGCCTTCGCGCGCCGGGCGCAAGCGGCCGCGCACCGTCATGCCCGCGCGCAGCGCATAGCGCTCGGCGAGCGAGGGCGGCACGAACACATCATCGGCTGCCGGCAAGTAGTCATTCTCGCTGCTGCGCAGGAACGCATGACCTTGGTGGAAGGCGAACACGCCCTCGGCAATCACCGGCACGCGCTTCAACATGCGCGCTTGCGCCAAGGACCAGATCGCATCGCGCCGCACGCGCATCGAAGAGAGGTCTACATCTTCCTCGTCGCCCTGCTCGATCAGTTCGGCCAGGTTCTTGGCCTGCAAATCGGCGTACTGCGTCGCTTCGGGCGCCTTCTTGCGGCCCAAGGACGGAATGGAATCGTTCAGTTCCTCGTACTCGGCCTCTGTCAAATCGGCTGGCAGGCCGGCGACATCGACAGGCAACAAATCCAACTGTCCCTGCACACGCGGCGGGAGCTTCGCTTGGGGTTGACCAAGACCGTGTTGACCGCCGGCGTGCTGGCCATGCGGTTGTTGTTGCTGCTGGTTGCCGAACTTGTGTTTGAAGCGCTTGCGCATGAGGGGCTCAGGGGAAACCGAGGGCGGCGAGCACGCGCAATACCTCACGGTCGAGGTCTGCGAGTGTGCCAGTGTTGTGAACGATGTGCTGCGCGCGCGCGCGCTTCGCTGACGCGGGCAACTGCGCTGCTTCGCGGCGCGCAACTTCACCCGCGCTCCAACCGCGTGTGGCTTGTGCGCGTGCTTCGCGTGCGGAGAGATCGCTCTCGACCCACACCAACGCATCGCACTCGGCCACCAAGCCGTGTTGGGCGTCGTTCTCCAAGAGCAGCGGTACGTCGAGCGCGATACGAGGTACGCGCGCCGCCCGCGCCGCTTGGAGCCGAGCGCGCAAGTTGGCACGGATCCGCGGATGGGTCAAGGCTTCCAAGCGCGTACGCGCTGCGGGATCGGCAAACACCACCTGGGCGAGGGCCTTGCGGTCGAGGCCTCCGGCCGGGGTGAGCACCTGCTCCCCGAACTCGGTGCGCACCGCAGCGATGACCGCGGGATCTTCCAAAACCGCGTGCGCCTCCCGGTCGGCGTCCACGACGATGCCCTGCGGGCCCGCCAAGGCCCGTGCGACAGCCGATTTACCGCTGGCAATGCCGCCTAGAACTCCAAAGACAAAGGGGCGCTGGGTCATGTCCCCAGAGGTTACCGCCCGACCAGCCTGTGGTAGGAGGGGCCGGATCAGCCGTTTTCGCTTGCGAGAGCGGGTCTGGTTCGGGTATCACCTCCGACCCTTCGGAGCAGTCCTGCTCCCGAGGATGCCCCCCCAAAAATGACCTCGCGCAAGGCCCTAGGCCGCGCGCCGAGCTAGATCGAAGAGACCCCCGAGGAAACGCGGATGAACCGTTCCGTTCGTGGCATGGCCAAGGTGAGCGTCCTGTGGACCATCGTGGTCCTCGTCGCCTTTCTGGTTGCCCTGATGATGTTCTTCTTGACCAGCGGTGAGCTGGAGACGCAAGTCGCCCAGAAGAATGCCTTCCAAAAGGAAGTAGGCGAGCTCAAGGAGACCGCCAAGAAGAACAGCGAAGACATTGTGAACATCTCCAATGTTTTCGGCTTCCAAGAGAGCGGTAGCCGTACCGATCCGAAGCTCGCCACGGAGGGTCTCAAGACCCTGCGTGAGGGCATTCCGGACGTGGGCTCCGAAGTGAAGACCTACCAGGCCGTGATTCCGGTGGCCGTGCAGGCCTACGCGAATCAGAAGGCGCGCGTTGCCGAGCTCGAGGCGCAAGTTGCGTCGAAGAGCACGGAGATCGACAGCCTTCAGGCCAGCATCCGCGAAATCGGCGACAAGAATGCTTCGGAAGCGCAAGAGTTGCGCCGCCAGGCACAAGACGCCGAGACGCGCCTCAGTGACTTGAAGAACGACCTCGAGCGTCAGCTCACCGAGGCTCGCGAACAAGTCAAGGAGCGCGACGCCAAGTGGCGCGCCGCGGAGCGCACCATCGAAGAGAACAACCGCAAGTTCGCCGGCGAAGCCGAAGCGATGCGCGGCCGCATGGCGGAGATGGGCCGCAAGCTCAATCCTTTCGTCAAGGAGCCGAACGCTGCTGACGGCAAGGTGTTGTCGGTTGCCGCCAACCTCAAGCTGGGTTGGATCGATGTGGGCGCGCCCGAGCGTCTGCCGGTGGGCGCGCGCTTCACTGTCAAGTCGGGTGCCAAGGGCACCGACCGCGTCAAGGCGATGTGCGAAGTGACCAAGGTGGAAGGTTCGATGGCGGAAGTGGTCTTCATGGACCAAACCGACCCGTTCGATCCGCCCACGACCGGTGACATCGTCTTCAACCCGCTGTTCGATCCGCGTGGTGATCGCAGCTGCTTGATGGTCGGTAGCTTCTCGGGCCGCTATGCCAAGGACAAGGTCGAAGGCCTGCTGTCGGGCATGGGCGTCAAGGTCCAGAAGTCGCTCGACCAAGCGACGGACTTCGTGATCGTCGGTTCGGAAATGTACACCGACGCTGAAGGTCAGCCGCTCGAGTCACCGATCAACCCGGTCGACGACCCGGCCGTCAAGGCCGCGGTGGCGCAGGGTTGCCAAGTGGTCTTGCTGAAGGACCTGCGCAACTACTTCCGCTTCTGATCGCCAGCGGTTCGGCTTAGCACGAACTGGCGATGCTCATCCGGCGGTGCTCTCAGCAGGGAGCGCCGCCGGATCTTTTTCCGCCGGATCTTTTTCAGGGCTTGATCGCGCGCCTCTCGACTTCCCTGCGGGCGGCGTGCAAAACTGTCCGATAGTAGCTCGAATCCATGGTGGCCACGACCGAAGACGATCCGT
>CAIKQM010000670.1 GCA_903829565.1 uncultured Planctomycetota bacterium | reverse complement strand
GAGCACTGGGCGCGCGTCGAGGCCCTGACCCAACAAGGGCTCGCCCGCGAGCCGGAGAGCGGCCGCCTCCTGACCGTGCTGGGCGGTGTGCAGCTGCGCACCGGCGCGGTGACCGAGGCCTTGGCGAACCTGGAGGCCGCCAAGGACAAAGAGCGGGGCCTGCCGCACAACCTGGCCTTCCGCGCTGTGGCGCTGGGAAGGCTGGGGCGGTACGACGAGGGACGGGTGCTGCGGAACCGGTTGGCCACGCTGCTGGAGGAGCGGCGGTGGCAGGGGGATGATGATGCGCAGGCGTTGCTGGAGGAGGCGACGATTGCGCTGCCGCCGGTGCAGAGGCGGACCACCGAGCAAAAGTGATACTGGCCCCGGTGAGTGTGCACGATTGAGGCGGGCGAGTTGCCCTCCTTGGGGTCTAGAACCGAGGTCGGTCGGACGGCGGGCCGCATTTGGCCCTAGTCCCCCACAGCCCGGTACAAACCACTCGAGCCCTAGCCATTGGGGTCATTGCCCGGACCAGGCTCAGCTGGGCGGCCGCACCCGCTTGGTGGGCCCTACCAGGGCCTTCCCAGCCCTTGGGCTGCTGACGCCCGTAATTACCTAGACGCAGCCGCGCCGCGCACCGTCCACCTATTCCGGCATTTGCGGCCACCGGTCCTGCACACTGAGCTGGACCAGTATCGACATTGCCTAGACATCCCCCACCACCGGCAATTCCGGCGCCCTCACCCTCCTCCTCCGCTCCGTCAACGACAACAGGAACTCCTTAAGATCCGCCTTCTCCTCATCCGTCAACTGCAACGGTTGCAACAACGGCGACTTCTTCGGAAACAACGGGTCGTGCACCTGATCCCCCTTGGGAGTGATGCGCGGCATCCCCGCGTTGTACATGTTCAGCACCCCATCCAGATCGAACTGTCCGTTGTGCATGTAGGGCCCGGTACGCCCCAAGTTGCGCAGGGAGGGCGTGCGGAACTTGCCCACGTCCGCGGGGTCCTTAGTGTGCACATAGCGGCCCAGGTCCTGCAGTTCGCGGCCGTAGTAGGTCAGGCCTACATTGTGGAACTGATCGTCGCTGAGGAGCGGGCCGTTGTGGCAGTTGATGCAGCGGGCTTTGGTGCGGAAGAGGTGCAGGCCGCGCAGCTGGGCGTCGGAGAGGGCAGCGTGGTCGCCCTCGAGGAAGTTGTCAAAAGCACTTGACCCATCGGAGACGAGGGTCTGCTCGTAGGCGGCGAGCGCGGTCAAAGCCTGCGTTGCATTAGCCTCCTCGCTGCCAAAGGCCGCCGCAAAGCGTTCGCGGTAACCACGTGAACTCGCCAGAGCGGCGGTCACCTTCTCGGGAGTCGTGTCCATCTCGCGCGGGTTGGCCCACACCATGGAGGCTTGCTCTTCCAACGAGGAGGCGCGGCCGTCCCAGAACCAACTCTTGCGCAAGCCCGTGTTCCAAAGCGACGGCGCATTGCGCGGCAGCGGCAGGAAGTCTTTGCCAAAGCTCGTCGCGCGGCCGTCGCTGAAGCCCAACTCGGCATCGTGGCACGAGGCACACGCCATCTGCCCGGTCCCCGACAAGCGCGCATCAAAGAACAGCAGCTCGCCGAGCTCTTCACGCGCCTTGAGCACCGGATCGTCACTGGCTTTGCGCCGCGGCACAAGCCCGAGCTCGCGATGCTCGATGCCGGCATCCAACACGGGTGCCGGCCAAAGCGCGGGCTCGCGGCTGTAGGCCGCGCGCACATCCAACTCCTCGCCCACATCCAACACTGCAGGCTGCACACAAGCGGCGCAAGCAACCACCAGCACGCTCCACCACTTCATCGCGACTTCACCTCATACGCATTGCGCGCCTCGGCAAACTCCACACGCGCGACCTCTTGCACCTTGGCCAGAACGCTGGGATCGGAACTGTCCGCGAAGACATAGAACTTCCACAAATCGCGGTAGCTGCGCTCCAAATCCGCCAGGCGCGGCACGCGCGCAGCGAACTCGCACAAGGGGCGCGTTTCCTGTACCCCCGGCCAGCGCACATGCATGCGCGCTTCCTTCAACTGCATGCTCTTCGCCGGGCAGTAGACGATGATCTCCACCTCTTTGCCCGTGGCAAAGCGCACAAGATCCGCGATGCGCGCCTCGGCTTCGGCGCGTGCCTTCGCACCACCGGGAGCAAAGAAGCGCTGCACCAACGACTCTTGCACCGCCTCGTTTTCGTAGCGCGGAAACACACACGCTCGCTTGGGAAGCCGGCGCTCGCGAAAGCGCTGCACCAAGCCGCGCACACGCTCTTTCGCAGCGCGAGGTGCCTTGTCGACGCTGCGTTCCAGCAAGTCCAAGACCGACTCGTCCGTGCGGTCGTAGAAATCGCTCTCTTTGACAGCCCCGCACGCGAGAGCGGCCTCGACGGCGCGCGCCAACAACGCTCCGGCCGCCACCTTGGCGTGGTGATAGTACACGCGCTCGCTGAAGTAGTAGCGCGCCTCCAGCATGCGCACCACTTCAGACAAGATGTCCTCGCGCAACAGGTCATGCTTGGCGAGATCGATGTACAGATTACCTGACACGCGATCGATCTTCAGGTAACTGACCACGCGCTCATCAATGGCCAGACGCAAGCCTGTGAAGTACGCATCACGCGCAAGGTAATCGAGGATGTCCGCCGCGATCGTGCCGCCCACGATCTGACGCCAATACGCGGGCACCGCGCGGCCGTCACCTGCTTCGAGGATGGCGAGCACATCGTCCAACACACCGAGCTCGCGCAGCACCGCTCCCAAGCGCGTAGACGGCGCGAACAAGCGCTGGAAGCGATAGGGCAAGTCATGCCGGCCGAAGATGCCGTCTTGGTCCTCGATCGAATGGCCGAACGGCACATGCGTGGCATCGTGCACCAGCGAAGCCAAGCGCAACACGCGCGCCTCCTGTTCGGAAACACCCACGCACGCCTTGGGATCCAGCTCGAAGGACAAGTTGACGGCATCCACGATGCGCTGCGTCATGTGCAACGCGCCGATCGAGTGGTCAAAACGCGTGTGCACCGCTCCGGGGAAGACCAAGAAGGCGGTGCCCAACTGCTTGACGCCGCGCAAGCGCTGCATCTCGGGCGTATCAAGCACCCGCATCTCCTCGTGGGTCAGGTGAATGTCCCCGTGCACGGGATCCCGCACCACGCTATAGCGCTTTCGTCCGGTCATTCTTTGCATTGTAGCGGACTAGGAAAGTTCTTCCCTCAAGGACCCGCCTTCTAGGGGTCGATCCATGGACTATCCCCTATGGACCTTAGCACCCTCATCGGCACCGTTCTCTGCTTCGCCTTCGTGTGGTGGTCCATGGCCCTCGGTGGAGACATGAGTCTCTTCTGGGACACGCCCTCCGTGGTGTTGGTGGGCGGCGGTACCTTGGCCGTAGTGCTGATGAACTTCACCATCGGCGATCTCGGTGCTCTGGTGAAGGTCATGGTGCGCAGCTTCTTGGTCAAGCTGCCGACCCCCGATGAGCAGATCGAGAAGATCATCGAGTACGCCAACCTTGCGCGCCGCGAAGGCCTGCTGGGTTTGGAAGCAAAGGTCGCCGAGATCAAAGATCCGTTCTTCGCGAAGGGCGTGCAGTGCTTGGTGGATGGCTTCTCACCCGAGACCGTGCGCGGCATTCTGGAGCTCGACACGAACGTGATGCGCCAGCGTCACGCGCATGGCAAGAAGCTGCTCGAGACCTTTGCCACCTTCGCGCCGGCCTTCGGCATGATCGGCACGTTGATCGGCTTGGTGCAGATGTTGGCCAACATGAGCGACCCAAGCCAGATCGGTGCAGGTATGGCCGTGGCCTTGCTGACGACCTTCTATGGCGCAGCGATGGCCAACATGGTGTTCTTGCCGCTGGCAGGCAAGCTGGACTTGCGCGCCAAACAGGAAGCGCAGATTCGTTCACTCGTCATCGATGGCGTACTGGCCATCCAAGTCGGCGAAAAGCCGCAGATCATCCGCGAACGCTTGGTGAGCTTCTTGAAGCCCTCGCAGCGGCAGAAGGCGGCCTGAGCCGTGGTCGAGTTCGTCGAAGAAGATCCGCCGGGAGCACCCGAGTGGATCGTCACTTTCAGCGACATGGTGTCGCTGTTGGTGACCTTCTTCGTGTTGCTGTTGACCTTCACGTCGTCTGCATCTAAGACCGTGCCAAACTCCGACTCGCGTAGCCCGATCGGACTGTTCGAGAGCACTGCAAGCGCCGTAGCTGCGCGTCAAATTGAGTTGATGACGCGCGATCAGACCGATTACCAGCGCGGTAGCATCGCGCCGCATGCACGACCGCCGGAAGACCTGCTGCAATCGGTGGTCGACATGGGACGCCAACCCAAGCCAGGTGAGGTGGGCTTTGATGTCCTATCTGGAAGTGCTTCATGGCGCCTGCGTTTTGATGACAACGCAGGTTTCGCGGCCGGAAATGCTGAACCGAATGCTGCCTTGATCAGCGCTCTGGGCAGCATGGCGGAAGCACTCGTGCACTACGATGTCGAAGTCGTCGTCGAAGGCGCTGCAGACGAAGGCCTGTCGCTTGACGATGCGGCCCCTCTCGCACTGGCGCGCGCTGTCGCTGCCGCTGAAGTGCTGACGCGCGCGGGGTTGAAGCCCGAGCGTGTGAGCTGTTCCACCTATGGCATGCGCCGCACCACGAGCGGCACTGTCGAGCGCGTTCTCAACCGTCGCCTCGAGCTGCGCGTCCTGCCGCGCGGGAAAGCCTGAGTCATGGCCCTCGAAGAACCGGAAGACAAGAAAGCCTCGATTCCAGGTTGGCTCGTGTCGTTTGGCGACATGATGACCCTGATCTTGACCTTCTTCATCTTGCTCGTATCGCTCGCCAGCACACAGGATGCAGGCTTGATGGCCTCCGCTCTGGGGACCTTTGACTTGCGTTTGAAGAGCTCGCCCATGCCGGAAGAGATCTCCGGCCAAGAGCAACGCCAGTCCTTGGACGAGACCCGCGCACGCTTCAACTTGCCGCCGGTGAACGCCGAAGATCGCGCCGAGACGCCGGAAGATGCAGCGTTGGTAGAGCTCGTGCGGGCAAAGTCCATTGACGCGCTGCCGCGCATGAACGAGCAGCTGTTCCCCGATCTCGTACGCTTCGAAGGAGTGCGCACGACATTGACTGGTGAACAGCTAGACCTGTTGCGCAAGCGCGTTGAGTGGCTGCGTCCAGGACCGGAAGAGCTGTTGGTCTTGGAAGTGGAACCGGAAGCCATGCTCGCTCGAGCCGAGGCTTTGGAGCGCGCACGGCTGCGGGCTGAACACTTGCGTGCGATCTTGGTCGAACAGAACGGCTTCCGCAGTCATCGCGTCGAGACGCGTGTAGCCCCCTTTGGTCACGACAAGCACAAGCCCCAGCCCGGTGAGGCGCGTGCACGCATGCTGCGCAAGTTGCCCAACAAACGCTAGCATCTGCGAGCAGGAGACCTGCTCATGTACGCTGCTGCCCTGCTTGCTGCTCTCGCTCCGTTGACGGCTCTCGCGCAAGACGAGGAGCTACCTGACGGCAACACACTTGTGAAGCCGTCCTTGCACGCCGAGGTCGACGGCATCCAAGCCGGCGCGCGCTTTGACTTGGCGTTGCGGTTTGAAGTCGAGCCTCTGTGGCATGTGTATTGGTCCAATCCCGGCGATGCAGGTCAGGCTCTGACCGCCAAGATCCAAGCGCCCGAGGGCTTTCAAGTAGAGGCGCTGCGCTATCCGTGGCCTCACCGGCTGGATCAGGAGGGCGACATCGTCGCCTTTGTGCACGAGAAGGAAGTCGTGCTGCTTGCCAGCGTGGTCGCGCCGGCCACGATCGAAGCGGGCAAGGACTACGCCTTCAGCATCCAAGCCAAATGGCTGGTCTGCACTGAACTGTGCGTGCCTGGCGAAGGTCAAGCCAGCTTGACACTGAAGGGCAGCACACAAGCCAAGCCGGCCAACGAAGCTTTGTACGCAGCAGCTCGCAAACACATGCCTCAGCCCCAGTCCAAGCTGGGCTTGGCCAAGTTCAGCACTTCAGGACCAGCGGCGGCGCCCAAGCTCTCGATCACCGTGCCCGGCGCGACAGAGCTTGAGTTCTTTCCGCACACCGATACGCGTGTCAAAATGACTGGACGCACACGCGAGGCCGGAAAGTCAGGAGCCAAGCTCGAAGCGGACTTCCTGATCAAACCTGCCAAGGCCGACGCACCGCAAGGTACTCCCCCGCTGCGCGGCGTATTGTGGGTCAAGACCGCCAAAGGTGAAACGGCCTACGAAGTTTCGCACACGCTCACGAACTGACGACGGAGTACTGCACATGACCACACTGCGCATCGGACTTGTCACGGCTCTCGTCGGACTGCTGGTCCT
>CAIKQM010000669.1 GCA_903829565.1 uncultured Planctomycetota bacterium | reverse complement strand
GTGTTACGCATCGCCATCTTGGGCGCGGATGCAACCGTAGCACCACATCTACCTGCACGCTTGCGCTGGCCCAGCCGCATGCAAAGCGAACTTGCTGCCCGCGGGATCGCATGTGAAGTCGTCGATGCTTCGGTGCCGCTGCACTCGCCTCGTCAAGGACTCGAGCGTTGGCGCACGATCGTGCGTGCGTACCAACCCGATGTCGTCATCGCCGCCTATGCCATGGGCAATGCTTGCAAGCCGGCCCCCATGCTGCGCACCGACGGCAAGCGCCTCGAAGCAGTGCGCGCAGACCCGAGCCTGCTGCAACCATGGAGCGCTGCGGGTTGGAGCGATCGCTTGCGCGTCGCTCATGCCTTCCGCTGGCTGTGGGATGTGCTCTTCAGTGAAGAGTATTGGGACGGCCGTCATGCCTGGTTCACCATGCTGCGCCTGCAACAGACGTGGATGGAGGTCATCTGGCCGGGTGAACGGCGCGTGATGCCCGATGAGTTCGTGGAGTGCCTTGCCTCGCTCGCGCGTGAAATCCGCGCAGAATCGGCCTTGCCTTTGTTTGTGGGCATTCCACCTGCGCCCACGACTCCTGCGGCGGCGGTACGCGAACTGTACTTGCGCTCCATGGCGCAGCAAGCCACGCGTGATCAAGTGCCGTTCTACGACGGGCATGCGCTCATGGTGGTAAGCGATGGTGTGCCGCTGTACACCGATGAAGACACGCTCAATGCTTGTGGTCATGACCTGTTGGGCCTGCATGTAGCGAGCCAAGTGGCCGCGATGGTGTCCGTACCGCGATGAATGCAGCGACCACGCATTCGGGCGCGTCATGGCGCGAAGCCTTGGCTGCGGCGGCGTTGTTGCTGCTGACGCTGGTGCTGTTCTTCCGTGAGCCGCTGCTGCGCTACAGCGAAGTGCACTATGCGCCGGCGGATCTGACACAAGCTCTCAGCTTGACGCGCTTGGAACCTGGTCATCCGGCTGGCAACCAACTGATGTCCGATGCCGTGACACAGATGGAGCCGTGGTTGATGTTCAACCGCGACGAGCTAGCAGCTGGTCGCGTGCCCTTGTGGAACCCGCTCAACGGAGCAGGCGCGCCACACCTCGCGAACTATCAATCCGCCGTTTTTTCGCCCTTTTCGTGGCCGTACTACGTGCTGTCCTTCAAGGCAGCCTTGTTGGTCTCAGCAGCACTCAAGCTGTTCGCCATCGGCTTCTTCACTTGGCTCTACTTGCGCAAGGTGGGCTTGCGCTTCGTGGGTGCACTCCTCGGTGCCGTGGCGTTCATGTACGCAGGACACCAAGTGCTCTTGCTGTACTTCCCGCACGTAGGCTCAATGGTCGCCTTGCCTGCGACCTTGTGGTGCTTGGAGGTCGCCCTGCAACGCTTCGTCAGCGCGCGACTCCACGGCCAACGCCCGCGCTTGATCGCGCCTCTGACCGGCATCACGCTCGCGCTGTGGGCTGGACTCATGTCCGGCAACCCCGAGCCCTTCTTCTTCAATGTGCTCTTCATCGCGCCGTATGCGGTGTGGCGACTTGCACAGGTGGCCCGCGACCATCCCAAGGCGCCTGTGGTGCGCCTAGGCTGCAAGCTGCTCTTCGCAGCAGCCTTGGCGGCCGGCTTGGCAGCATTCCAACTGCTGCCCTTCTTCGAGTACCTCGCCAACAGTCGCGTGCTCGAGCAGCGTTCCTACCGGCAAACGCCGCTGGATTGGCAGTGGTGGCCGCTGATGCTGTTCCCTGATCTGCTCGGCAATCCAGCACTGCCGTACAAGATCTCCATCAATCTGCCAGCGCCGAACTATGAGCTGGTCAACATGGCATACGCGGGTGGCGTAGCCATGTTGCTGGCCTTGGTGGGTGGCTTCATCGCACTGCGCGATCGACTGGCACGCATGTTCGCCATCGCAGCGGTGTTGTGGTTGCTGTACGCGTATGACCTGTTTGGTGCCTACGAGGTCTTCCGCTTGATTCCTGGGCTCGACATGGCCCCGATGAATCGCAGCCAAGGCCTGTGGAACTTCTTGGTGGCGTGCCTGGCAGCATTTGCTGTCGATCGCTTGGAACGCCGCGCGGGCCCGCGCCGCTGGCTTGCTGCAGCCATGTATACCGTCATGGCGCTGGCAGGACTATTCGCTTGCTTGTGGGGCGCCGACGCCGTGCTTGAGCAACACGCTCTCGAAGCATCTCCGCACCACACACTGTTCTTGGAGGCAGTGCCCCAGCACATCAAGCTCTTGACCGCGCTCTACATCATGAGCTTGGGCTGTGTGCTTGTGCTCTTGTTGTCCCATCGCGGACGCTTGCGCGCTGCTGCGGGCTTGCTGCTCGTCGCAGGT
>CAIKQM010000668.1 GCA_903829565.1 uncultured Planctomycetota bacterium | reverse complement strand
GCTCGAACACCGCACCCGACTCAGCCGAACTCAAGCAAGCCATCGAGGCTGCACTCGCCAAGTAGCCGCGTCGCACGCAGCTACAGATACGTCGCGCTCTTCCTAGCGCCCCGCACCAGTCGTCGGTTGTAGTTGACGCGGTTTCACCGTCCAACTGTGATCGACGATTGTCGTTTGCTTGGCATCGCCCGCACGCCGCGCTCTCTCGGCGCTGCGCACGAACTCGACCTTGGTTTCGTCCGGGCCTACGGAGACACGCAAGGCGCCAGGACTACCAAGAATCACACCGGAGGTGTAGCCGTACTGTGCTGCGCTGTTCGTGCCGCCGCGTGTGTTGCCCGGTTGCGGCACACATTGGTACACGACACCGTCCAATTGGTTGTGCACATACAGGTGGTCGTGGCCGTGGAAGACGGCCGCCACCTTGTGTTCGACCAACAAGGCATGGATGGGCTGCTTCCAGCCGGGGCGTTGCGTGGCAAAGGCCTCGACGCCGTCTTCGCCCTTGCCACCCCACTCGTACCAACCGGCGGATTCGACTCCACCGCGCGCATCGCGTCCGCGGCCTCCTACGAGGTGATGAATGTAGACGAAGGTGTACTTGGCCTTGGACGCAGCCAGCGTGGTGGCGAGCCAGTCGTACTGCTTGCGCCCCAAGGTCCGCGCCCAGTTCTCACCGCCATCTCCGCGTCCGCGCACCGTCGTGTACCAGAACGGATCGAGCACGATGTGCAGCGCATCGCCCCAGTGCCACGCGTAGTAGTTCTGCATGTCGCCGACGAGCGGATGCTCGTCCGTATTGCCGGTGTAGATGCCGCCGGGCACGGGCGAGGGGAACAAGTTGGTGCGCAGCTCGTGCGACCAGACCGCCATGCTCTCGGGGCCATCGGCCTGGTAGCCGCGCTCGCCGTCGTGGTTGCCGAGCAGCATGAAGAGCGGCGTCGAGTGGCCGATCTGCCCGAACCAATAGCGCTGCGCGAAGAACTGCGGGCGTGACTGACGAAACTCACGGCGCTTGTCGACCATGAAGGTGTCGCCGAGGTCGACCAAGAAGTCGGGCTTGTCGGCCAGCGCGTTCGCGAGGGTCCAGCCGAACGTGGCGGTATCCGCGTTGGAGTCGAGGTGTGAGTCCGCGAAGATCGCGTAGCGGTAGGGAGCGCCGGGAGGCCGCTGCGTGTGGAAGCGGAACGGCTCGCTCGACTTCCACTCGCCCGCGCCTTCGCGCCACTGCCAACGGTACGAGTACTCGGTGTCCGGTTGCAGGCCCTCGAGCACGAAGGCGTGAGCCTTCTGGGGGACCAGCTTGGCCGCCGCGCTCGTCACAGGCTTGCCGCCCGCGGCGGGAGCATGCTCGATGCGGCCTTCCACCTCGGACCAGCTCAGTACGCTGATCGTCATGTCGGTGGCGCCCGGGCGCGCCAGCACGATGTCCCACGGGTGCTCGGGGATCTCGTCGTGGAAGTCCTCCTCGACGCGCGTGCCGCCTTGGCGCCCTTGTCCGCCTTGTCCGCGCTGCTGGCGCGCTGGAGCGGTCAACTCCTCGCCGGCGATGGTGCCGTCGCCATCGAGGTCG
>CAIKQM010000667.1 GCA_903829565.1 uncultured Planctomycetota bacterium | reverse complement strand
GACGAGCTCGAGCGCGACCTCCGCCTCCTCTGTTGCGTCCGGTGTCAAATAGCGTAGACGAGCAAGGCTTTGTTCCTCGCTCTCCGGCGCGATTCGCGCAAGGAGCGCCTCGGCATGACGCATCAAAAGCATCGCACCCAGAGGGCAGAGCAACATCTGGATGAGAAAGCCCGTAGCCAGAGTCGACTCGAGACCTAGCCCCAGCTGACCGAGAAGATCGATGAGGTTCGGCCAGCCAGTCGCATCGGCGGCGAGCATCCACGCCACAAGGACGAGACCCGCGAAGGCGTTCACCAGCGCCTGAAAGTACGCGATACGCAGCGCCTCGCCGCGCATGCCACCACCGAGCAGCAACAACGAAGCGCCGATCCCGATCGATGTGCCGTGCAGCACGACCATGGCGTGTGCAGGATCGACAACGTTCCGGCTGGCGAGCGCGATCAGGATCACTGCGATCCCGCTCGAACTCTGGATGATGAGCCTGAGCACGGCACCCGCCGCGAACGCAATCAGGAACGAGCCACCTAGCACGCCATCTACTGCGTTGATGAAGGCGGAGCCCTGCACGGGAGTCGCCGCTGACTTCATCTGAACCAGCCCGAACAGCATGAATCCGAGGCCTAGAACGGCGCCCAGCGTGTTGCTGGCTCGCTGAAAGCGCTTGTGACGCAGCGCAAGTCCAACGAGGCCGATCAACCACAAGGTGGCGGCTTGCAGATTGACCGCCGCAAGGAAGGCGAGCACCGCGGTGCCGGGGTTGGCCCAAGCGACCGCTGTCAACGCTCGGCGCATCGGAACAAGGCCCGCGGAAACCAGCGCCGAAAGCACCATCGAAACGGCGGTGGCGCTTTGGCCTACAGCGCCAAGTCCGAGCCCAGCCAGCGCTGCACGCCACGGGCTGGCGACGAAGCTCTGCGCACGACGGCGCACGGAGCGGCTGGCCAGGCCTTTGAGGCTCGCGCGTACGCTGTCGACGCCGTAGAAGAAGAAGACGAGCGACGCGAGGAAGAGCGGAATCGCGAGGTCTTGGCTGGACATCCAAGCTCCCGTTCAGCTGCCGAGAGCCGTGCGCCCCGCGTCGACCGTGTCGCTCAAGCAGAGTAGAGCTTTCAAGCCGGACAACTCGATGAGTTGGCGGATCGGAGGATGCGGCGAGCAGATGGCGAGTCCGCCACCGCGCGGCTTCACGAGCTTGACTGTACCGATCAGGGCCCGGAGCCCAGCGCTGGACACGAAGGCCAACCCGGCACAGTCGAGAGCGAGGCGCGTATGGCCTGCCGCGACTAGGCCAGCGAGAAAGCGCTCGGCCTCGTGCTGGCTCGACACATCCAGCGTCCCCACGAGCCGGACTACCGCGACGCCGCCGGGCGGAGCTTCGGCGATCTCGAGCTGAAGACTCTTACTTGCTGGTGCGAGCGGCATCGGGGCAGAAAGATACCGGAAACGCGTGTGCGACCCGCTCGACAGTCGCTTTGCACACAATCTTTATAACCCGCCAGCGGACACCCGCAGTTGGACGCGGTCAACTCCTGGCGACGATGGCCGCTCCGCGCCGCAGCAGTAGCATGGAGACGAGGTAGGCGCAGCCGACGAGCAGGCTGGCAGGCAACCAACCGAGCAACAACGCACCGCCGACACCGGTGTCGTTGAAGGCTTCGGGCGTGGCATCCGGTTGCGATTGAATGGCGCGTCTTGGAGCGACGAAGGTGCTCTATGTGGGCGCCGCTACCGCGAGCCCCGACCTGGACGGGGTAAACTGCGAACGCTTGACCGTGCCTCATGATGCGGTGCGCGGGTTGAAGACTCGCGGACGCACGATCGACTACCTCGCTGCGGGCCGCAACGGAGCATTCGCGCTGCAGGGCGCGGAGGACCCTGCTCGGGCCAGCTTTGATGTAGCGCGTACCGGGCTCGCGTCTTGCGTGAGTGCGTTAGGTAGCGGCCTCGAACATCTGTGCCTTGCCAGCGATCTACAAGGCGTGGGCGTCGAGAGCAGCTGGGACGGGCGCCACTTCATCGAAGAGAATGCTGACGGCACGCGTTTGGTGTACTTCCGCGTGCAGTTCGTCGACTTCGACATGTCGACCGGCAAGGTGCGCGAGAAGGCGGACCGCTGGCGCTGTCAGCGCTGGCGACGCTGCTCGAGAGCCGTGATCTTCGCCACGCGCCGCGCGTGGCGGTCGCCGCCGAGAGGTGTGGCGAGGAAGGTGCGCACAGTGTCCAGTAGTTTGGACTCGGGGAGCATCTTGGCGCCGAGGCACAGCACGTTGGCGTGGTTGTGTTCGCGGGCGTTGGCGGCGCTTTGCGTGTCCCAGCAAGTGGCGGCGCGGATGCCAGCCAGTTTGTTGGCGGCGATGGCGCTGCCGATGCCGGCACCGTCGAGGACGATGCCAAGATCGGCTTGGCCGTTGGCGACCGCTTCACCCACCGCTGCAGCGTAGTCCGGGTAATCAACGGCGTTCTCGTCGCGCGTACCAAGATCGAAACCGACATGACCGAGGCGACGGAGCTCGTCGAGGACGACGGCCTTGGTACGAAAACCGCCGTGATCGGAGCCAACGGCGATGCGCAAGCGTCCAGTATCCTTGACAGTGGCGCGCTCGACCAAGCGAATGCCGCGTTCGCGGGCAGCATCCTCAGCCAGCGGTGTCACCACTGCGCCAGGCCGCAAGACCAACTCGCCGCCACGTGGGATGTGGGCCAGATCATCCACCGTAACCAGCTCGCTGCCGCGCACGCGTGCCAGCTCGACGCGGTCTTCGGCCGGGCGCGGCGTGTCCACGGCCACATGCACGCCAGCCGGACGCTCGTGCGGCACCTCGGCCACGCGCGTGCCCATTACGCGGCCGACGACGCGGCGCACGATTTGGGTCAGCTGACTGCCGGAGAGGTCTTGGGACTGCACGCGCACATACTAGCGTCTAGATCTGCGCCCGTCAGTCCGCACACGCCTTCAACCTGGGCTACCGCGGCTAGCAAAGGCTTCGAGCAAGTCGCAGAAGCGTTGCGAGGCCTTGCGGCCTTCTTCCACGACCTCTTCATGGTTGGGAACACTCTCCGTGATGCCCGCGGCGTAGTTCGTCAGGCAGGACACACCACACACGCGCATGCCTGCACCATGCGCAGCGATG
>CAIKQM010000666.1 GCA_903829565.1 uncultured Planctomycetota bacterium | reverse complement strand
GTGGCCTTGGCGGCGTTGGCGGTGTTCGTGACGGGCTTCAGCTCGATCCTCACGGGCCTGAACTTCATCGTCACCATCCACAAGATGCGCGCGCCGGGCTTGACCTGGTTCCGCTTGCCGCTGTTCATCTGGGCGCAGTACGCGACCAGCTTGATCATGATCCTCGGCACGCCCGTGTTGGCGACGACGGTCTTCCTCGTCGCGCTCGAGCGCATCTTCCGCATCGGCATCTTTGACCCGGCCCTCGGCGGTGACCCGGTGCTGTTCCAGCACCTGTTCTGGTTCTACTCGCACCCGGCCGTGTACATCATGATTCTGCCGGGTATGGGCGCGATCTCGGAGATCATCGCCTGCTTCTCGCGCAAGCGCGTGTTCGGCTACAGCTTCGTCGCCTTCTCTTCGATGGCGATCGCAGTGCTGGGCTTCATGGTGTGGGGTCACCACATGTTCACCAGCGGTCAGTCGGCCTACGCGAGCCTCGTGTTCTCGGTGCTGACGATGTTGGTGGCCGTGCCCTCGGCCGTGAAGGTCTTCAACTGGATGGCGACCTTGTACAAGGGCGAGATCCACTTGACCACGCCGATGCTCTACGCGATGGGCTTCATCGGCCTCTTCACCATCGGTGGTTTGACGGGCTTGTTCCTCGGCATCATGGCCATCGACCTGCACGTGCACGACACCTACTTCGTCGTGGCGCACTTCCACTATGTGATGGTGGGCGGCATGGTGATGGCGTTCCTCGGTGGCATCCACTTCTGGTGGCCCAAGATGTTCGGCCGCATGTACCCCGAGTTCTGGGGTCGCTTCGCCGCCATCACGATCTTCGTCGGCTTCAACCTGACGTTCTTGCCGCAGTTCGTGCTGGGCTTCATGGGCATGCCGCGTCGCTACCACTACTACCCGGAAGAGTGGGCCGAGCTGAACATCCTCTCGTCGGGCGGCGCGTCGCTGATGGGCGCCGGCTACCTGATGATCTTTGTCTACATGCTGTGGTCGGTGAAGTTCGGCTTGAAGATCGGTGCCAACCCCTGGAAGGCAACCGGTCTCGAGTGGCAGATCCAATCACCGCCCACGACCCACAACTTTGAACAGATCCCCGTCGTGACCGAAGAGGCCTACGCCTACGGCCAAGCCTCGCAACAGCACGGCAAGGAGGCCCCCGTTGTCCGCTGATCACTCACACGCGATGCCGGCCGGAGTGCTCCCGCCGGTCTCGCATCACTTTGAAGACCTCGCCCAGCAGGAGGAATCCGAAAAGCTGGGCATGTGGGCCTTCCTCGTCACGGAAGTGATGTTCTTCGGTGCGTTGTTCACGGCCTACACGGTGTACAGGAACCTGTACCCGGAGGCCTTCATGCAAGCGAGCTCGCACCTCGACTGGAAGCTCGGTGGCTTGAACACGCTGGTGCTGATCGTGTCGTCGCTGACGATGGCCTTGGCCATTCGCGGCGCGCAGACGGCCAACCGCAAGGTCATGCTCGTCAACCTCGTGTTGACGATGATCTTCGGTGCCGCGTTCTTGGTCGTGAAGTACTTCGAGTACTCGCACAAGTGGCACACGAACTTGATCCCGGGACCGAGCTTTGATGTCGCGCAGTTCGGCGAGTACGGGCCGCAGGCGCGCATCTTCTTCTCGATCTACTTCGCCATGACGGGTCTGCACGCGTTCCACATGATCGTGGGCCTGATCCTGATGGCGTGGATCTACAAGCGCGCCGCCGCAGGTCACTTCACTCCCACACGCTATGTCGCCATCGAAAACGCCGGCCTCTACTGGCACTTCGTCGACCTCGTGTGGATCTTCCTCTTCCCGATGTTGTATCTGCTCGGCGCGCACACGGGCGGCCTAGCCGGAGGACACTGAGATGGCGCACGATCACACACCCGCTCACGGTGGGCACGACGAACACGGCGGCCACCATGTCATGCCGTTGTCTCTCTACTGGGGCGTGTTCTTCGCTCTGGTCATCGGCACGATCGTCACGGTCTGGTCGGCGACCATCGACCTCGGTGCACTCAACGTCATCGTGGCCTTGGTCATCGCCTCGGTGAAGGCCCTGCTCGTCGTGCTGTACTTCATGCACGTCAAGTACGCCTCCAAGCTGACCTGGCTCTTTGTCGCCTCGGGCTTCTTCTGGTTGATCATCATGTTGGTGATCACCATGAACGACTACTCGAGCCGTGGGTGGATGTAGAGCTCTCGGCCTACATCCTGACAAGCAAAGTTGACCTAGCTGAGGGCGCGGTGCATCCACCGCGCCTTCGGCATTCGTAAGCTACCAACGTGTCGCTTGATGCCATCCTGATGCTTGTGCTGCCCGGCTTGGCTGGGTGTGTGGCCGTGATGGTGCTGTTGTGGCTGCGCCAGACGCGCACACGCAATGCCACCGCGGTGGATGTGGGTTGGGCGGCGTGCGTAGGCGGTCTGGCTGTGCTGTATGCATGGCTCGCCGCTACACCGAGCGTCCACCGCTGGATGGTCGGGCTGTGCGGCGGTGTGTGGGGCCTGCGCCTTGCGTGGCACTTGTGGAGCGACCGCGTGGGCAAACCAGAGGATGGTCGCTACGCAACGTTGCGCGCTGCGTGGGGCGCCAGTGCGCAGCCCAAGTTCTTCGCCTTCTACACGGCACAAGCCGTGTTGGCGGTACTGTTGGCCACGCCGTTCCTGTTGGCCGTCAGCAACACGAACGCGAGCGCGCATTGGACCGAGCTACTCGGCTGCGCCATCGTCGCCGTCGCTGTCGTGGGCGAAAGCACCGCAGATGCACAGCTGGC
>CAIKQM010000665.1 GCA_903829565.1 uncultured Planctomycetota bacterium | reverse complement strand
TGAGGTCGTTCGCAATCTCGATCGCGACGCTTGCTTGGTCGACCGTGTCCGTCCACGGAAACGCCGCGACCATCTGGTCATAGAGCTCTTGGTCGCCACCCCACGGCGCGCGCTGCTTCATGGCGCGGCGTGCTTGCACTTCCAGCAGCTCGACGGCCAAGTCGTAGAGCGCCTTCTCGACCTTCTCCTTGCGCTTGCGGAACGAGCCGCCGCCGATCTTGTCGAGCGTAGGTGCGGCGGAGCCTGTGCCCACATAGCGCTGCACCATCTCGATGCGCGCTGCCGGCACAAACAACGACACTTCATCGGCGAAGAGCAAATGCAGGTGCTCTTCTTCGCCGCCACCGCGCGCCATGCGCTTCAAGCCGGCGAAGCGCGCCACGCCATGCACAGCGTGCACCACGATGTCGCCGAGCTTGAGCTCGAAGAAGCTCTGCAAGGCGCGCACACGGTGCGCGGGAGCGCTCTTCGTGCCGCCGCGCTTGCCCAACACTCCCACCAGCTCGCGGTGGTTGATGATCAAGAGCTTGGCTTGCGGCAGGCGGAAGCCCTTCGAGATACCGCCCAAGCAGGTCTCGATGCTGCTGGCGCCTTGCTCGTCAAGGATGCCGCGGAAGCGTGTCCATTCCGCTTCACTGCGGCATGCGACCAGCACGCGCGTGCCGTCCTTCTGCGCTTCCAGCAGCGCTGCGGGCGCGTCCTTGATGCCCACGGCCAGTGATTGCACCGAGCGCGTGTCAAAGTTGATCTGCGCCGGCAGGCTCTGCACTTCGAGGCGTTTCTTGCCTTCAAGTGCTTGCTCGGTCCACATCAAGGCGCGTTGGTGGCTGGGCGAACGAATGCGCAAGCCCTCCGCGCGATCGGAGATGCGCATCGGCTCCACTTGAGCCCAGATCAGCTCGCGCGTGCGTTCGGCGGCCAACAGTTCGACCAGTTGCGCGCCCTCGCCGTCTTCCACGCCGCCTACATCGGAGGCCAAGCACACCGAGGCCTGCGACATGCGATCGACGCTGCGTTGGTCGAGCGGATCAAAGGTGCGCAGCGACTCGACAATGCCGTCAAAGATCTCGATGCGCAGCGGCAGTTCGCTGGCAAAGGGGAACACATCGAGGATCTCGCCGCGCCACGAGGCTTCGCCTGGCTTCTCGGCTAGCGGTGTGCGCGTGAAGCCGGCATCCACGAGCTTGGTCAGCAGTGCTTCGAGGTCCAGCTGCACGCCGGTTTGCAGGTGCAGCCACTTGGTCTCGACCTCATCCGGCGCCGGCAGCGGTTCGAGCACCGAAAGCAACGAAGCCACGACCACGCGTGGCCTGCGCTCCAGCGGCGCCGACAGCTGTTGCGCCGCTTGCAAACGCTTGCGCACACCTTCGGCATCCGACTCGCCGCGTGCGGGCAACAGCAGCGCTTCGATGCCAAAGGCCGCCAAGTCTTCGTGCACGCCGGCGGCTTCGGCTTCGGTAGAAGCCACCACGCACCAGCCAGCCTTCGTGCGGCGCATCAAACGCGCCAAAATCAAGGCCTGCGATGCACCCCACAGGTTGCCTGCGGATGCCTTGCCACGCGCGAGCTCCTTGAGCAAAGCCTCGACTTGCGCATCCGGAGGGAGAAGGTCCGGATCGATCAACAGGCTGCCAGTTTGCTTGACAGTGCTCACGCGGTGGCCTTACTGCGCATCCTTGCTGCGTAGGGCTAGGAGAGCCTCATGGGCGGCCCATGTCTCGGCTTCGCGCAAGCTGCGTCCCCATGCGGCGGTGTGCTGGACTCCTTCGACCTCGGCGCACACGCAGAAGACCTTCTCGTGTGCGGCGCCGCGGCTTTCGAGCAGCACATAGCGCGGCAAGGGGCGGCCAGCTTTCTGCAGCAGGATTTGCAGCTCTTGCTTGGGGTTGCTGATGGCGTGCCCGCGTTGCACGCGCGCCAAGGCAGTGCCCATGGTGTGCAGCACAAAGGCGCGCGCGGCTTCGAGTCCTGCGTCCAGATAGATCGCGCCCAACAGGGCTTCGTACAAGTTCGCCAGCACCGAGGTCGGCAGCGTGCGGCCGCTCAAGCCTTGGCCGGTGCGGGCTTGCGCCTCCAAGTTCATGCTGCGCGCGATGTCCGCCAACGACTTGCGCGAGACCAACTCGGCTTTGAGGGCCGTCAATTCGCCTTCACTGAGCTGGGTCTGCCCTTTGTACAGCTCTTCCGCCACGATCAAGTCGAGCACGCTGTCGCCTAGGAACTCCAAGCGTTCGTTGCTTGTGCCTCCAAAGGAACCATGCGTGAGCGCCAGGTCCAACAGCGCGGGATCACGGAACTCGTGTAGCACGCGCAGCCTAATGCGGTAAGGGGCCTACGAGGCGCACATACTCGCGCTCGGCGTAACGGTCGGTCATGCCAGCAATGTAGTCGCACACGGCGCGCTCCAGCCCGACTTCGTCGGCCCAGCTGCGGTACCACGGCGGCATCTCGTCGCGCTGCGCTGCGTACCCGTCAAACAGCGCTCCCAGCACCTGACGCGCATAGCCGGAGAACTGCACCAGCAGATCATGCCTGTAAAAACGCTTGTACATCGTGCGCTCAAGCTCGGCGACTTCCGGCGCAAGCAGCGGACCATGGTCGATGGTCAGCTCGTGCCGTTGCCGCGCTTGCTCGGGATTGCTGAGCCCCAAGCCCATGATGCGGTCATGCGAACTGCGGATCAGGTCTTCGATCTTGAGCTTGAGCAACTGATTGGTCACGCGGCGCACGCGCAACTTCATGTCGTCGGTAGCCGCCAAGAAGCCGGGATGGCGCACTTCGACTTCGCTCACCGCGCGGCGCCACAAGGCGCTGTCTTGAGCGAGCTCGTCCTCGCTGAACATGCGCGCAAACAGTCCATCTTCGATATCGTGCGCGTCGTAGGCCGTGGAATCCGCAAGGTCGACCACCTGTGCCTCCAAGTACGGATGGCGCGGACGCGGTTCGAACTCGGCGGGCCAGTCTTCCTTCGACTCGTGCTTGAGCAAGGACTCGCGCGCTTCGCGCGTCAGGTTCAAGCCTGCATAGTCGGGGCTGCGGCGTTCCAAGCGATCAACCACGCGCAGGACTTGCGCGTTGTGCCGAAAGCCGCCGTAGGGCCGCATGATCTCGTCCAGCGCCACTTCCCCGCGATGGCCAAAGGGCGGGTGCCCCAAGTCATGTGCCAATGCCAGCGCTTCGCACAGATCCACATTCAAACCCAACGCGCTACCCACGCTGCGCGCCACTTGCGCGACTTCCAGGCTGTGCGACAGCCGCGTGCGGTACTGATCGCCAAAGCGATTGACGAAGACCTGCGTCTTGTACATCAAGCGCCGGAACGCCGTTGAGTGCACGATGCGGTCGCGGTCGCGCTCAAACTCTGTGCGCAACTCATCCGGCGTCTCGGGATGCGCGCGCCCCAGCGTCAAGCTCGAGCGAAATGCATAAGGAGCCAAGTCGAGCGCCTCGCGCTCTTCCTTGGCTCTGCGGTCGTACAACAGTCGTGCGTCGTGCGTGCGGCTCACCGGGTATGCACCCGCAGGGGAGGGTACACAATCCCCGTGAGGCCGGGGAGCGTACCTTCGCTGTGTGCGTGCCTTTTGAGGGCTTGAACGGGCGGGATTCGACTGCGGCCAGGCCTCGTGGCGACGGTGCATCGTCGAGTCACTCCCGCCATCTGTGCAGTCACACAGGTTTGACCAAGTGCCTGTGTTTGACCAAGTGCCTGTGCGCTGCATTCGCGCTCATGGGCGGCATGTGCTATCTCTCCTTGGTGATCCAACTTCGCGCCATGCTTGCTGTGGGCCTCGCGCTGTGTGCCTACAGCTGCGAACCAGCAACCACTCCTCCTCTGACGAGCCAGCGCTTCGCGCCGCTCGCAGGCGTGGTGCGTTTGGTTGGTAGCCCGTCCGCAGGTCACATCAGCGCTGAAGGCACACTGTCGCTGGTTGTGCGGCCGGTGGACGCGCGCACCATCCTGCAGACCTGGACACGCGATCTAGCCGACCCTGTTGTGGGTGAGGCCGATGGTGAACGATTCCTGCACTTCCGCTTGGAAATGGCGGATCTACCGCGCTCCATGACCGAGGTCGTCCTCGAGGCGCGCTTCGATCCCGATGGTCTGATCACCACAGATGAGCCCGGTAGCGTGCGCGTGCGCCGCGTAGTGGCGTTGAGCTCGCGGCCCAATCCGCTAGAGCTGCGCTTGGAGGTTCCCATCGTGATGGCCGAACACGCCGAGCCGGTGCGTTGAGCATGGAAGCTCCTTGGTGGCAGCGCGCGTTTCGTGCGGATTATCTGCAGTTGTACGCGCATCGCGATGTGGCCTCGGCGCGCGAGGAAGTGGCCTATTTGGCAGCACGCGGCTGGTTAGGTGAGCGCGTCTTGGACTTGTGCTGCGGCCAAGGGCGTCACTCGCTGGCACTGGCCGAGCGTGGGCACGAGGTGCAGGGACTCGACTGGTCACAAGACTTGCTCGATCGTGCCAGTTTGCTTGACACTGCGGGCCTCTTGCGGGGGCGATTGCAGCAAGGCGATGCGCGTTCGTTGCCCTATGCCGAGCG
>CAIKQM010000664.1 GCA_903829565.1 uncultured Planctomycetota bacterium | reverse complement strand
GTGTTGGCTGTGCGTGAAGAAGCCGCCCGTTCAGAGAGCGCACTGGTCAAGGCGCATCTCGATGCGCGCCACGATGAGATCTATTTGGAGCGGCAGCGTCGCTTGCGCGCGCAGTCCCGGCCCCAAGATGTGGATCAGCCGCAGGATGGCGATATTCAGGCCAGTGATCACGCTGCGCGTTGAGCGCACCGCGTTGAGCGCACATTGGCACTGCAGCGCCTCGCACCTCGCTTGCAAGCCGGCTGGCTCTCGTGCTTGTTGGCAGGCGCGCCAACCAACGACACAACGCCGTTAGGCTTTGCCAACGTTGCAGCTGCTTTGCAGCGCGGTGACTCCACCACAGCCTGCGACCTGTTGTTGGCACGCCTGGCGCAGGGTGGTGAAGTAGATTTGACACGCGGACACTCCGCCGCTGCACAGGTAGTCGCGGCTGAATGGCTGGCCCAATGGCCGGCAGACGCGCGCGCCGTGTGGGTTGAGCGTGCACAAGCCGCCGCAGCCATGCGCGTCGCCAGCGCCGGTCAGGCAGTGAGCGCGTGGAGCGCAATCGAACAGCTGTATCCAGCGACAGAGGCTGCGGTGCGTGCAGCGTTCCTGCTGGCCGATGTGGCCTTCGAAAGTGGCGACACGCAACGCGCGCACAGCTGGCTGGAACGCGCACAGGTGCATGGTGCCAGCCCTGAACGCGTGCGCACGCGCGCTCAGTGGGTTGCCCCCCAGACAACCGCAACGACAAACACCTCTGCGCTCTGGCAGCTGACTGCCGTGCTGGAGCGCACCGCGCGAGGTCCTGCGTGGCAAGGCGGCGCAGGCGTTGAATTGCCCGACGGATCCGTGCTGGTGCAACACGGCGATTGGCTGCTGCACGCGGTCGAGCGTCAAGAGAACTGGACACTGACCGAGATCCCCTTGGCACGCCGCTGTGCGGCTGAGCTGGCTCGACTGGGCGTGGACGAACCGGCCTTGCCCGCACATGGTGCACGCACCGCACCGGCCTTCACACAGTGTGCAGGCACTGCCGAACGCTTGGTTGCCGCCGTGGGACGCGCACGCGCCAGCACAGGCAATGCACTGGTAGCACTCGACCTCTCGAGTGCCACGCCACGCTGTGTGTGGAGCGCGGGTCCGGCCGGACTGCTCTCGGCCGATGGCACGCTGAGCCCTTGGCCTGGCGAACTGGCGGGCAGCGTGCTGGAGCACAGCGCCACGCCCCTGTGCAGCGGCGCTACGGTTTGGAATCTGGCGCGCGTGTGGCGCGGCAGTGTGGACGAAACGCGCACCGAAGCGTGGCTTTTGGAGCTGTCCTTGCACGACGGCCAGCTGCGTTCCGCACGGCGCATCGCCACCGGTGCCATCAGCCGCTCGCAAGTGCGCCTGCCCAATGATGTGCAACCGGTCGAGGCCGCTCCTCCGCCCGCACCGCCCTTGGGCTCGCGTCTGGAGGCAGCGCGTTTGGTGTACGACACCGGCTTTGGAGCACTAGGCTCTAGCGAGGTGGTCGAACTCGCGCTGGGCGATCTGGCTGTGCTCAAGCGACGCACCCAACCGGCAGGTGAGGGCCTCGCCTGGCGTCTGGACTTCCCCTCCAGCACCGAATTCCGCGTGCTCATGCACGACGGCAGCGCGTCCTCCACCCGCATGGGCAAGGCTGTGGGCCGGGAGCCGCTGGTTACCAGCGTAGGCCCAACGCTGCTGTGCGCCAGCTCGGACCGCATCGTCGTGCTGGATGCCCGCCAAGGGCTGGCCCGCCAGAGCGTTCTGGACCTGCCCGCCGACCCCGCTTGGACGCAACCCAGCCAACTGGACCTAGGTTGGACCAATGGCGAGCGCGCCAGTTGGCTGTTGCGCTCCCAAAGCCTGCTCCGGATCGCACGCTAACGCTTCCGCAAGGCGTTTCAGGGACTAGGATTGGGGAGACGTGCTGCTTCGCACAACCCTTGCACGGGTTTGCGCGGTAAATCCCCCGCC
>CAIKQM010000663.1 GCA_903829565.1 uncultured Planctomycetota bacterium | reverse complement strand
TCGACGATCTCGTCTTCTTCCACGGTGATGCACTCGTCGACATGGCGCCGCACGAGCTCCCATGTCCATTGACCGACGACACCCACACGGATGCCATCGGCGATGGTGCGCGGATCGGCTACGGGAGAGGGTTGGCCACTCTGGAACGAATGGACCATCGGTGCTGCACCAGCGGCTTGCACACCGATGATGCGCGTCTTGGGCGAGAGTGCTTTGTAGGCCAACGCCATACCCGCACACAATCCGCCGCCACCAATCGGGATGACTACGGCATCCAGGTCGGGCGCATCCTCGAGGAACTCTAAGCCCGCGGTGCCTTGGCCCAAGATGATGTCGGGATCATCAAAGGCCGGGACGATGATGCTGTTCTCACGCGCGGCGAGCTCGCGCATGTGCGCTTGTGCTTGATCAAAGCTCTCGCCGTGCAGGATTACGCGTGCGCCAAAGCCCTCGGTGCGCTGCACCTTGAGGATAGGCGTCGACAACGGCATCACGATGGTGGCTTGACCGCCCGCAAGTTTGGCGGCCAGCGCCAGGCCTTGCGCATGGTTGCCGGCGGAGGCTGCAATCAGCCCGCGACGCAGCTCCGCTTCTGTCAGTTGCAGCACGCGATTGAGCGCACCGCGGATCTTGAAGGCGCCAGTGCGCTGCAAGTTCTCCAACTTGAGATGCACTTCGAGACCTGTCGTCTCGGAGAGCCAGTACGAGTACACCGTGGGCGTGCGCCGGATGTAGGGAGTGAGACGTGCATGGGCTGCACGCAGCAACGGCAACGCAGCGGCGGGTTGCATGTCTGCGCGCAAGCGCGCCGTGTGGTCAGCGTCAGTCGAGTCGATCATGGTCGCGTGCGCAGCGCTTGCAGGGCACGGTCGCGTGTGCGCGGGTCCGCCGCTGCTTTCTCCAGCAGCGCGCGACCCTCTGCTTCGCGTCCAGCAAGGCGTAGAGCTTGTCCCGCACCGTACCACACCATGGGTGCCGTCCAGTACGGTCCGTACGACTCCATCTCGCGCACAGCCAACTCGTACTGCTCGACACCTCCCGCCAAGTCGCGTCGCCGCGCAATCAGGTGGTTGGCGAGGTTCGTGCGCACCGTCCAAGGCGGGAAGTAGCCTTCCAGGGCCTTGTTCCAAGCCGCAACTGCTGCATCCGAGCGTCCTACAGGATCCAGCGCGTGCAACGCATCGCCAATGCCTGCCTGTGCTCGCCAGTTGCGTGGGTTGCTCGCCACGCTGCGTTCAAAGGCGGCGAGGGCCTCGTCCGGTTGTTTGGACACGAGCTTGTGGTTGCCGAACCCTTGCCAACCCATCGACGAGTCTGGGTGTACCTCTAGTACGCGCGCCCAGAGCGCCGCATCATCCTTCCAATAGGTGCACTGCACGCGCGTTGCGGGGATGAGCAACGCGCACACCAGCGCTGTGCACATCCAGGCGCCGGCCACCGGCAGCAGAGCCACGCCACCTGCCAACAAGAAGGCCAAAGGCAGAGTGGCGAGATGTGCGTACCGATCCGCAACGAATTGCGGTCCTGCTTGTTGCAGGCCCAGCACGGGCGACACAAGCACGGCATAGACGAAGAGTGCCGTTGCGATCCACACCAGCTTGCGCCGCATCCACCAAACAAGGGCAGCCACCACCACGACCAAGCCCGCACAGAACAAGGTGTAGGCATCCCATGGATCGTAGTGCGCCGGCAACTCATGCAAGGCGCACAACCCTTGTGCATCCAAGCTGCGTGCGATGTACCAGACCAAGCCTTGTGCCGCTTGGCCCAAGCGTTGCGCTACGCTCCAATCCGTCAAGCTGCGCGTGATGTCGGGAGTGCTGCGAATGGCCCACGACGCCACGGCGGCGGCTGCCAAACCCAGCACAATGTGAGGCCACTTCTCTGTGAGGCGCGTGCGCCAACTCGCGTGGCGTGCGTACAGGCTTTGATCCAACGCCAACAACACGACCCACAAGGTCATGCCCCACGCCTTGGCCAGCAACGACAGCGCCAGCAGTGCGATGCTCGCCCACCACCAGCCGCGTGATCGCAAGCTCGCTTGGCCGGGTTGCACAGCCGAGTGCCAAGCGTGCAACGCCAACAGCAAGCCCACAGTGGCGAGCAGGTCGCGACGCTCCGTGACCCACGCCACCGACTCGGTGCGCAACGGGTGCAAG
>CAIKQM010000662.1 GCA_903829565.1 uncultured Planctomycetota bacterium | reverse complement strand
GGCGGCGGAAAGGCTCTATGACAACTCAGCGACTCTTCGGTTCCGGCTCGCCGGGCGAGGGTCGAGGAACAGGGTTGGTGGCAAACGAGGCCGGTGGCCTCGCCCACGATCCCGGCGCGCGCCATAAGTTGGCGCAGTACGCGGCCACGGGTTGCCTGACCGGCACCTTCTACGCCTCGGACACCGACCAGACGCGCACCGTCCTCGTCCTCGCCAGCCAGGTGGAACCCGACTACCTAGCCCGCGTCGCGCTCTATGCGCGTAGGCGCGGGCTGATGAAGGACATGCCGGCACTGCTGCTGGTGGTGCTTTCGCGTCGGGATCCCGCGCTCTTTGAGCGCGTGTTCCCCAAGGTGATCGACTCTCCGCGGCTCCTGCGCACGTTCATCAAGCTCGTGCGCTCGGGCGCTGCCGGCCGACGCTCGTTCGGCTCGGCGGTCAAGCGCGCCATCCGGCGTTGGCTCGCGGAACGCAGCGAAGTGCAGCTGTTCTACGCGTCCGTGGGCGGCGACCCGTCGCTCGCGGACATCGTGGCGATGGTCCACCCGCGTCCGGCAACGGAGGCGCGCAGGGCCTTCTACGGCTGGCTGCGCGGTCGACCTCACGACGAAAGCCTGCTGCCCGAGGAGGTGCGCGCCTACCAGCGCCGCCTCGCGGATCCCACGCAGCCTCTGCCGCGCGTGCCCTTCGAAATGACCCTCGGCCTGCAGTTGAGCACGGACGAGTGGTCGGAATTGGCGCGCCGCTGCTCGTGGCAGCAGCTGCGCATGAGCCTCAACACGTACGTCCGCAACGGGGTCTTCGACTCCGGGTCGGCGTGACGAGGAGTCAGGTGGACGGCGTGTTGCCGTCCACCTCAGACACTTCACAACCTCAAGTCCTCGCGCATGCGAGGGGAAAGGAGCCGGACATGGTCGCCGGACAAGGAGCAGAGATGACGCGCCTCGTGGCGGCGCGTTTGCGTGATAGCGAGGCCCAGCGCAAAGCCGGCGTCATGCCGTACCAGATGCTGGCCGCTTGCGGTTCGCTGGACCCCGCCGCCCCGTTGGAGCTTCGTGCGGCGCTCGAAGACGCTCTGGAAGCGTCGTTGGAGCGTGTGCCCGCGCTGCCTGGGCGCCTGGCGGTTTGCATCGATGTCTCGGGCTCGATGCAGAGCCCGTTGACGGGCTATCGGCGCGGCGCATCGACCAAGATCCGCTGTGTGGATGTCGCAGCGCTCTACGCTTGCGCGGTGGCGCGCAAGAACCCGAACGCCTTGATCGTGCCGTTCGACGACAAGTGCCACGACTTCGTGCTGTCGCCCAATGAGGGCGTGTTCGAGGCCTCGCAGCGCTTGGCGGAGCTTGGGCAAGGCGGCACGAATTGCTCCATGCCGTTGCACCTGCTGGCGGCGCGTGCTTCGCGCGGCTCTGGCGTGGACACGGTGGTGTTCCTCTCCGATAACGAGTCGTGGACGGGCAATTGGATGTCTGCGCCCGATCCGACGCCGGCGCAAATCGAGCTCGGCTGTCTCTGGAAGCAAATCGAGATCGAACAGCTTATGGCTGCCGGTCCGGATCCGTCGCTGGCTCTGGCGATGGAGGAGAAGGTCCATGGCCTCTGGGGCCCCGCCCTGCATGCCCTTCGCCGTCTCGGGCTGCTCACGTCGGCGATGGGGCCGTTCCCCACGCCGGAGCAAGTGCACCGCGCGCGGTGCATGGAGATGCTGGCCGAGAACGAGGAACGCTGCGCTCGGCTCCTGGCCGCGTGCGAAGAGGGGACACCCGCTCAGGAACCCTATGTTGCCCCGGCCCACGCGGCGTACTTGCGTCTGCGCGAGCATTGTCCGGCTGTCCGTTTGGTCTGCATCGACCTTCAGCCGTATGGCTCGGTGCAGGTGCCGGACCAGCCGGGTGTGCTGAACCTCGGCGGCTTCTCGGACCATGTGTTCGAGCTGGTGGCCGAATGGGCCGCCAGCCCCCAGTCGGATACGTGCTGGGTGGACGCGGTCGAGGCTGTCGACCTGTCAAGTTAAGTTGACGGGCCGATGTATGCAAAAGCAAGGCGGCTGTGCGCGAATGCTGATCGGACTACAAGCATCCGTACCGATTATCTTCGTCGTGCACAGCCGCCCAGCTCTGTGCTGCTGCGTCCAGCCCTCCGCGAGGGCGCGCGAATGCCGTCCGGTCTACATAACCAAACCGTGACCGGATACCTTTCGTCGCGCGCCCTCCCGGAGGGCTGGCCGTTGTCTCTTTTTGCCCGCAGAAGTACTCTGAGCCGTATGGATGCCATGCAAGATGTGGTTGTTGTCTATCGGGACGGACAGGCAGTCAAAGAGTCGCCGCTCGTTGGTGGCATGGTCATCGGTCGTAGCGCGAGTGCCAACTTGCAGCTAGAAGACCCGACTCTTTCGCGCGTGCATGCCGTGCTGCAAAAGGACGGCGAGCGCTGGTTCTTGGTGGACAAGAGTTCGAACGGCACATGGCTGGATGGTGCCAAGCTTGACCTCGACAAGCCTGTGCAACTCAAGCCGGATGCGATGGCGACACTGGGCGCCTACAGCTTGAAGTTCCGTTTGGTTACGCGCGCGGCCGTAGAAGGCGCGACACATCGCGGCAACGCACCTGTGCCCGCTGCGGCGCCGGTGGAGGCACCGCCGATCACGAGCCCGTTGTTGGAGCATCTGGTCGACAAGCACAAGGACATCCCGATTTGGAAGGAAGGCATGGTGCAACTGCGGGTTGCCGACATCATCGAAGAGACGCATGACACCAAGACCTTCCGTCTAGTTGGCTTGACACCGCTGTTATTCTCGTTCAAGCCCGGTCAGTTCGTGACGCTCAAGTTGCCGATCGGCGGCAAGGAGGTGTCGCGTTCCTACTCGATCTCCTCGAGCCCGTCGCGTCCGCACTGCTTGGAGCTCACCGTTAAGCGTGTGCCGGGCGGCCTTGTGTCGAACTGGTTGTGCGACAATGTGAAGCTCGGCGATGTGCTCAATGCTCGCGGTCCGGCTGGCAAGTTCTCTTGCTTCAACTTCCCGTCGCGCAAAGTCTTGTTCATCGGCGGTGGCAGCGGCATCACGCCGGTCATGTCGATGCTGCGTTGGGTGGTCGACACCGCGGCGGATGTGGATGCCTACCTGTTTGTGTCGGCCAAAACGCCGCGTGACATCATCTTCCGCAACGAGTTGAACTGGATCTCTTCGCGCCACAGCGGTGTGCGCGTGGGCATCACCTGCACAAGCCGCTGCACGGGCGCGGACGCGTGGACGGGGCTTACCGGGCGCGTGGATGCGCACATGCTCAAGATGCTGGTGCCGGATCTGTTCGAGCGTCACATCTTCATGTGCGGTCCCGAGCCGTTCATGGATGCCGTCACCAAGTGCTTGCGCGAGATCGACTTCCCGATCGCGAACCTGCATGTCGAGAGCTTCGGCAAAGTGCGCGTCGCTCCCGGCACCGAGGCCAAGCCGCGTGATGTGCCGAAGCTCGAGGTCGCGCCCGTGGCGGTGGCACCAGCGGCAGCTGAGCCGGCGGCGGTCTCTGCGCATGCTCCGGCGCCCGCTCCGGCTCCCGCCCGCGCAGGCTTCAAGGTGCTATTCAGCAAGTCGGGCAAGACCGTGGAGACCGCCGGGGATGCGCCGCTTCTCGATCTCGCCGAGGCCAACGGCGTCGAGATCGGCTACCAGTGCCGCTCTGGCTCGTGTGGCGAGTGCAAGGTGCTGTGCAAGAGCGGCAAGGTCGCCATGGAGGACCACTGCGCCATCTCTGACGACGAGAAGTCCGAGGGGTGGATTTGGGCTTGCTGCGCGCAGCCGACTTCCGACTGCCAGTTGGAGGCTTGATCGAGCCACTCAGCCGCCGGGGTGCTGAGGGAACTTCATGTAGGGCAACCGCACACCGTTGAACTGGAAGTTGTCGGCGCGAATGGCGGCGGGCGGCTCGAGCTCGATGCCCAGGCGGGCCTCGGCGCGACGGATGCCGGTCAAGGTCACAAAGTCATCCTGCTCGACCCCGTCGCCTGACACCCCGATGGCGCCGACTAGCACGCCGTTCTTGTAGAGCGGCGCGCTGCCGGGGAACAAGATCACGCCGCTTTGGTTGGCGTCGGCCGGCGCGAAGCCCATGCGGTTGAAGTTGGCCTGCTCGCGGTTCTTGAGCGCCAAATCGAACAGCGGTCCCGGCGGATTGCCATCGATGCCCGGGGGATAGAACGGCTGGGTCAGGAACCCGAGCGTGCGATTGGTCACGGCCGTGCCCGGCGGGACAATGCCGTCGAGGGGGTGCCGACCCGCGCGCGGTCCGGTCGCGTCGACTGCTGCAGGATTGCTGAAATAGAAGGTGTTGCGGCCCTTTGTGATGGCGATGTCGACCGAGAACAGGGTGGCATCTTCCATGCGGAAGAGGGCCAAAATGGCACCAACTGCATCCGTGACGGCGATCACCATGGCTGTCGGGGACGCGGCCGGCAAGCGAATGGCCGCATGCGTGTCCAAAGCAGCCAAGGCGGTTTCCTCCACCAACGCCTGCACCTCGGCCAAGCTCAAGCCGCCGTTGGCTACCAACGGGCTGGTGCTGTTGCGGCTGGCGATAAGGAATTGGGCCGGATCCACCTGGCCGTTTGCACCACCGACGCCGGGCACATTGTCCGCCGCGTTGTAGGTGCCCGGGCCGTAGCGCCCCGAGACATCCTGCGTGCCGCTGAAGGGCAGCAGTACCCCGACGAGGTACACCGCGCCTTCCGGCGGAACTGCGCCGAACTCATACGTTTCGGGCAGGGAGGGCGCAACGACGGGGGTGCGCAGGGTGCGCGCTCCGGCGAGGGCAGCGAACTCGGCTCCTTCGGGGTCGGGTGTGCCTTGGCCCAAGGGTTGGTCGGTGATCCACACCCCGATCGCGCCCACGAGGCGGCGGCCCACGCTGAAGGCCGCGGGGGTGTTCGTCGAAGCGGCGGTGCGCTTGTACAGCGGAATGCCGCCGGGCAGCGGGGTGAACCCGGGGGTCGGAATGCTGCCATCCGGATTGCGCAGTTGCGGCAGGTCCTTGCCGGCCGCAAACGGCCCAAACACGGAGCCGCGATTGGATGCATCGATCTGCCACAGCGGCCCTTGGCCGGTGTTGGCGACTCCGCCGGTGGCGCGCACGGGCGGCAGCAGGGTCGGTTCCGCCTGCGGCGTCGCGTCGGCCGCGAAGGTGGCAGGGAAGTGGAAGGTGCTGATGAACTGCGTCGTGCGCGTTGTCAAGGGCGCTTGACTGTGCGAAAGGAACGCACCGGTGCGCGCGATCGAAACGGCAATGCGATTGTCGTAATCCGCGGCCCCAGAGGCGGAATTGCGGTTCCAAACGCGCACAATGTTGCCCACGCGGTCGACGACTGCGATGGCCACATTGGGCGCATCGACGGCCAAGGCCGCGCTCTCAATGATGTCATCCGCCTCTGCGAGCGTGAGTGCGTCGCTAGGGGCCATGGGGGCAAAGCTGACCGTGGCCACATTCGGCTCCAAGCCGCCTTCTCCGCCGCCACAGCTGGGCAGACAAAGCGCACCGAGCGCGACAGCGCTGGCGAGCACAGCACCTGACTGCTTGCAGTCGTGAAGCCAAGTCAGCAATGGCCGTCGGGGCGTGCAGCTCATGGGAGATCCTGTTGCGGACGCGAGGAGGGGGGACACAGTCCGCCTACAGGATAGAGGGGCTGAGCGCGCGGCACAACTGCATCAAGTGGGAGTCAAGAACATTGGACAGAAGTTGCCGGTTGGCATTTCTTGCCGCGTGTGGTGCGGGCGACTACCATCCTGTGCAGGAGACCCCCCCCGGTGCCTACAACTTGCTCTTGTGCACGGCATTGGCCGTTTGGGCCCCGTGTCGTAGCGGTCACGCTCGGCTTCGCGGGGCTTGCCACAGCTCAATCAACCACTACGTCGGAGACGCCGACGATCTCGGAGGAGCTGCAGCACTTCGAGCCGTTCCCGGATCGTTGGTATGCACCGGGCTACACGCCGGATGGTCTCGACTTGCGCGGCTATGAGATCAATGAGCCGGGTGGTGATTGGTGGAACTCGTACCGGCAGAACAAGCTCAAGGGCGACTTTCCGATCTGGGGCACGCAGGAGCTGTTCCTGAATGTGTCGGGCTTGCTGCGCCAGTTCGCCGAGACCCGCAATGTGCCGACCGGCACCCTCAGCACAGGTGACGGTGGGTTTGAGTTCTTCGGGAACGGCCAGCAGAGCACGCTGCTCACGCAGGCCGCGATCTCCTTTGATCTGTTCTCTGCACCGCAGGCCTTTCAGCCTGTGCATTGGCGCGTCAAGTTGACGCCGGTGTTCCAGCGCACCGAAGTCAACGTGAAATCGGATGGTGTCTTGTTCGCGGATCCCGCGCGCGGTGACCAGCGCGTGGATGAGGACATCGCGCTGCAGGAAGCGCTGATTGAGTACCACCTCGCGGACCTTTCGAATCGCTATGACTTCCTTGCCATCGAGGCGGGCATTCTCGCGTTCCGCAGCGACTTCCGCGGCTTCATCTTCGATGACGCCAACCTTGGCTTGCGCTTGTTCGGCAACTGGGATGCGAACCGCTGGCAGTACAACCTTGTCTTCTTCGACATGCTCGACAAGGACACGAACTCAGGCCTCAACCGCTTTGAGGATCGTGAGCAGGAGGTGATTGCCTTCAATGTGTACCGCCAAGACTGGCCCGTGGATGGCTTCACCTCCTCGGCTTCGGTGCACTACAACCACGACGATCGTGGTGTCGAGTTCGATGACAACGGCGGGCTCGTAAGTCCCGCGCCCATTGGCGTGGCGCAAGAGAACACCGTTGAGAGCGTGTACTACGGCGTGGCGGGTGAAGGCCACTTTGGTCGTTGGAATGTGAGCACTGCGCTGTACCAGGCCACAGGTCGTGATTCCTACAACGCGATTGCCGCGCGTGAAGTGGACATCGACGCCCAGTTCGCGGCGCTGGAAGTCTCGTACGACATCGACTGGTACCGCATCCGCGGCTTCGGTCTGTTTGCCTCGGGCGATCCCGATCCGCGCGATGGTGATGCCGAAGGCTTTGACGCGATCTTTGATGCGCCCAACTTTGCCGGGGGCTCGTTGTCGTTCTTCAACGGGCAGGCTTTGCGCTTGCTCGGCGTGAACTTGACGAATGCGGGCAGTCCGTTGCCGGACCTGCAGAGCTCGCAAACGCAAGGCAAGTCGAACTTCGTCAATCCGGGCTTGCTGCAGGTCGGTGCCGCGCTCGATCTGGAGCTGACACCGCGTTGGCGCGCTGCGGTCGGCGGTTCGTACTTGATGTTCGACGACACGGCCTCGTTGGAGACCTACCTGCAGTTGCCCGAAGTCGAACGCGAGATCGGCACGGAGTTCTTCGCCGGCACGCAGTACCGCCCGATGCTGAACAACCACCTGATTCTCTCGGGTGGCGCGTCGATGTTGCTGCCGGGTGATGGCTTCGCGCGCATCTACCAAAGTGACGAAGTTGTGCACGCGCTCTTTGTCAACGTCACTCTCGCCTACTGATCCTCCCTAACTGATCTCCTCGGAGTACGAATACCTATGCAGACCGAGCGCAACTCTTCGGGTGGATTGACAGGTGGCAAGCACTGGTCGACCTTGGCACTCGCTGCGTGCGGTGTGTCCGTGTTGATCTTGGGCTGCGTCGAGCACCAAGTCTGGACGCCTTACGCGCAGCAACCCGCGCCCACGCGCGCACTCGATGGGCAAGAAGTGCCCTTGGTCTCGCTGCCGGCCTCGGCCGTCGACAAGTTGGATGCCAACTGCATCGCGTGCCACCAAGGTGTGGGTGATCCGCACGGTTCGTTGCACATGGCT
>CAIKQM010000661.1 GCA_903829565.1 uncultured Planctomycetota bacterium | reverse complement strand
GGCCGACTTCACGCCCGTGTGTTCGACCGAGATGGCTGAGTTCGCGCGCCGCTATGCGGAGTTCCAGCAGCGTGGTGTCAAGTTGATTGGACTGTCGGTGGATTCCATCCACAGCCATCTCGCATGGCGCGAGAACCTCAAGACCGTGCTAGGCGTTGACATCGCCTTTCCGATCATCTCGGACCTCAGCACGGATGTGGCTCGCTTGTACGGGATGCTTCACGAACGGCAGACCGCAGTCTCCACTGTGCGCGCCTTGTTCGTGATCGATCCCAAAGGCATCGTGCGCGCCTTGGTGTACTACCCGCTGAATGTGGGACGTAATGTGGATGAGGTTGTGCGCTTGATCGATGCGCTCCAGACCGCGGACCAGCACGGCTGCGCTCTGCCTGTGAATTGGAAGCCCGGCGACTCGGTCATCGTGCCGCCGCCGCGCACTGTGGACGAAGTCAACGAACGCATGCAGCGCAAGGACACGGAGCGCATCGACTTCTACCTGTCGAAGAAGCAGCTCTAGCGCGCCGGTTCTGTGACGAGCTGCACCTGATTGACTGCGTCGATGCTGTGCGTAGATTCGCGGCCGGAGGGCCAGCGCACTGTGCAGCTGTCTACGCGCGTTGCGTTCCCCAAACCGAAGTGCAGTTCCTGGGGATTGCCGCTGAGATAGCCGCTGCCGGCGCGCATGGTTCTGCGCAGGCGTTTCCCTGCCACGGTGAGCGTGACTTCCGCACCGATCGCGTGCGTGTTGCCATCTGCGCCACGCAGGCGAAGCACCAGCCACGAGTGTCCGCGCGGGCTGCTGTCCGTGGTGTTCACCAACAAGCGCGCAGGGCCGTTGTTGGCCGTCAGCAGCACATCCAGATCTCCATCGCGGTCATAGTCCGCCGCGCACAAGGCGCGTGAGGCCAACAAGCGAGTGAAGGCGCTGCCTGCTTGCTCGAATGCAGGTGTAAAGCGTCCTTCACCATCATTCTCGAAGTAGTGGCTGGGTTGACCCACACAGATCCCCGTGCCTTCGTAGTCGGGGCCGGTGTAGCCGTTCGCTACTGCTGCATCGAGATCGCCATCATTGTCAAAGTCAGCCAGTTCCACGCCCCAACCGGTCAAGCCCACGCTCGGCCGTGCGAACCCGGCCTCCACAGCTTTGTCACGAAAGGTGGCCACGCGACTGCGCGCGGAGTTGTGCGATAGCAAGTTGTTCACATAGAGCGCATTGGCTTCCAGCTGCCAGTTGGTGACAAACAGGTCCTCGTCCCCATCGCCATCGATGTCGCCTGCGGCGAGGCCCATGGATCCGCGCGGGTCATCGAGTCCGGATGAGAAGCCCACATCTTTGAATTGTCCGCTGCCTTCGTTGCGCCAGAAGCGATTGGGCGAGACATCGTTGGCAAGAGAGAGGTCCAGATCGCCATCGCGGTCAAAGTCCCAGAACAGCGCCTGCATCCCGCGCCCCGCCGGATCATCGAGCTTGCCAGCGGGTGCCACGTCGCGGAAGCGACGTCCAAAAGACTTGACAGTTGTGTCGGTGGTGGACTCTTCAGCCGGCTCGTTCAGCAACAGCGATTTGACTTCACCGGGAAAGGCATAGGGCAGCATCGCAACGGGGTCTTCACGCTGGTAGCGGCTTTCTTCGAGCGGAGGCATCGCCGCCTCGTCATAGCGCAGGTAGCTCGTCACATAGAGATCGAGGTCGCCGTCGCGCTCGATGTCGGCAGCGGCCACCGCGGTGTACCAGCGGCCTTCCGGCAAGCCGAGCAAGGCACTGGCCTCGTGAAAGTGGCCGCCCTGATTCACAAACAGCCGCGCGCGCCCTTGCTCCAACGCCACCAGATCCACATCCGTGTCGCCATCCAAGTCCACGAACAACGCACCCATGCCAGCGCCATGCAACGCGAGGCCGCGCGCTTCGGTTTCATCCACAAAACTGCCATCGCCGCGGTTGCGGTACAGACGCGCTGTTTGCGGCGCGAGCCCGCTGCGCCCTGCGCCTTGAGGCAAGTACAAGTCCATGAGTCCATCGCCATCGACATCGCCCCATGCAGCGCCCGGTCCCATGGTGGGACGGATGTCGAGCTGCAAGTCTTCGCCTTCGGCGTGCAGCATGTGGAGCCCCGCGCGTGCGCTGGCGTCGATGAAGAGCGTTTTGTCAGTCTTGGCTGCTAGACGGGGTTCCGGTTGCTGGGCATCGCGATCGCTGCCACGCGCTTGCACGTCTAGCAGCAAAGTGCGCACGCGGCCTTCGGCTGGTTCGGTGCCAGCGTCCCAGCTGCACTGCACGCCCTTGCCGGCGCCGAGATCGAACTCGGTCTGTGCTTGCGCCTGTGCTTGGTCTCCGGCGTTGCCCTGCAACACGGGCCAACCATGCTCTGCAGTAGGCGCAAGGCTGCGCCCGACGATTGTCAAGGAAACTGGACGGACATTGGCGGGGGCCAGCGCCGGCAGGCTCGCGACTTCCACCGGAGTCGTACGCACGATCTGCACTTGATCGAGCCCCGCACCGCTGACCTCCAACCGCACCACGACACGCTCGCCAGCCGGCAGCGGCAGCACAATGGCATCGGTCGCGCGCGAACGTGACGCAACGCGCTGCGGCTCGGCTTGACCTTGCAGCTGCGCGACCACGCTCAGGGCTGCTTCGCCCACAGCTTGCGCCGGCACCAGAAGCAACTCTTCACCCGCTTGCACGGCGCGCAGTTCGACTTCCAACATCCCTTGCAGCGCGACATGATCTTGCCGCAGCACAAAGGGCGAATCATCACGACCCTCATGCTGGACACGCCACGCACAGCGCGCGTCCGAGACCAGGCGTACGCGGCCTTCTTGCGTGCGTACCACGCGCTGGTCGCTCGCATGTTCGTACACGCGCAAGAGCGGGGGAGCCAGGCGAGTGCCCTCTCCGGCCGAGAAGCGCATGGTCCAGCCGTCGGCTCCGCGCACCGCACGCGCCACCACTTCGGAGCGCGAATGCAACGGCACGATGACTGTGCCTGTGCTGAGCGCGCACACGGGTTGAAAGCCCTCTTCGGTGCGGGCCTCTACCAGCGGACCAGCGGACTGCAACAGCATGAGCGGGGCGCACGCGAGGAGTTCGAGCATCGCAGAAGTGTGCAGCCGAGGTCGCGGCGGCTCAACGCATGGTGCACGGAATCGCGCTGGAAAGAGCAGCGCCCCGCGCCGTCGATTCGACGGTGCGAGGCGCAGTGGATCGCAACATAGTCCTGCTGGCGCAGGACGCGCTCACATCTTCAGATCGCGGATCTCATCGATCGCGAAGTCGAGGCTGACTTCCTGATCGATGTTGATGATGCGGCCGGTGCCCTTGAACGGGTTGAAGATCAAGGCGCCCGTGACGAGGCGGCCATCCTTGAAGTGGATGGTGACTTTGTCCGCGGTGCGTGCTCCGAGCAACATGTCGTAGATGCGGTCGGGCAGAAGTTCGCGGCTCTTCTTGGTAGTGCTCATGTGGTGTGCGGTGTTCTCTGCGTGTCGAACAGTCAGGCGGGTTGCGGCTCGCCGCGGACGGCGAGGGTGGGGTGTACGGTGGTCAGCAGGTCGATGCGCTCAATGAGCAGGCGCGACCAGGTTTCGAGGTTGGCGCCGCGCGCGACCAAGGCTTTCAGATCCTCGACCGAGACGAGGCGACCTTCCAGCCGATCCGTCTCGCGGATGGCGACGGTGCCAGTCACATCGACAACCTGCACAAGTCCTACGTGCACGGCGCCGACCGCGTTGGTGTCGTCATTGATAAGGCCGATGTGCTGCACGGTGTAGCTACCCCGCACATCCAGCTCTTCTTCAATTTCCCGGCGCGTTCCCGCATCGAGGACGCTCTCGCCCTCCGCACGGTCGACGGGGTTGACATGCCCGCCAATGCCGATCGAGTACTTGTCCGCCAGACGCGCCTCGCCCCCGCCGGCCAAGCGCCGGACGAGGAGAATCTTGCCCTCACAACGGATCACGTTGTAGGGAATGACCTGCTTGACGCTCGGCTGGCGCTCCGCCCAGGGGCGTTCGACAAAGTAGGCCTCCGAGGCCAGAAGCGCCGTAAAGCGTTGCTGGTCATAGTGATCCGCGCCCGACCCGAAGGGCAGGAGGCCCAGAGGGTAGCGGTCGGGGAACAGACTGGTGCGGGGCAGGACGTAGACGAATTCCATCGAGCGGGCGGGGGGCGGTGTCCCCCGTGGTCTTCAGGCCTCTATGCTACGCCACACTACGAAAAACCGTCAAGATCAGGAGTGAGGTTCGTCTCAAAGCCACAACCTATTGTGTGGCCTCAGCTAAGACCCTACTTGCCCCGAAGGGTGATGCGAGTGGCCCTGTACGCCGGATTCTGTGCCCTCCGTTTCCAGAGGCGGCGACCATTTCTCTAGGCCCGCACTTGCGCGCGGGCTCCAACGACCTACCCGGGGCACTGTGGGTGCGGGTCTCACCGCGAAGTACCCCCTATTTGGCCTTTCTCCGGATGGGGTTTGCCCTGCCAGCCCCGTCACCGTGGCTGCGGTGCGCTCTTACCGCACCGTTTCACCCTTACCGCGCGAACGCGGCGGTTTGTTTTCTGTGGCACTTTCCCTAGCCTCGCGGCCGGTTGCCGTTAGCAACCATCCTGACCCGTGGAGTCCGGACGTTCCTCTCCGAAGCCGGTGAGGGCTTCGCAGCGGTCGCCTGGGCCACTCGCATCGGGGCGGATCGTAGCACATCGATACTGGTCCAGTGGATTGTGCACGATCTGGAGGGTGGTGAATGGCCCCGCAGGCCGGCGCAGTGGCCTAGGTCGCGGATTCCGTGAGATTTCGCCGCGCTGCAGTGCTGAGGCCGAGGCCGGGTGGTTTTCACTCCCACGGTCGTAGGAGGATCGACGAGTCGTCCTGGGGCGCCGCTGGCCCCTCAGGGCGACTCCTTGGCGCCCTAAAGGTGCGCTCGATTCAGGGACCAAGAGATGTAGACGTAGCGCGCGCTAGGTTTGTCCCCGCTAGTCGGTGGATTCGATCGATTTTCAACGGAATCGCGCTGCAGGTTCTGCACAACCGACGGGACCAGTATCCTTTTGGGCGGTATGAGCGACACCACCGTCACCTACCTCGAGCTCCGCGAAAGCGACGCCACCGGCGCCGCCGCCGCCGGTCTATCCCACACCTCCAAAGGTCTCTTCCTCCTCCACGTCCTCGAACTCGCCGCCGCCGGCGAACCGAAGGGCACTGTCACCATCGTCCATGATGCTGGTGAACACGGGGGACGCTACCTCGAGCTCGCGCGCAGCCTCGCTGCGGCCGGGTACGCCGTGGCGTTGCCCGATCTGCGCGGGCATGGGAAGAGTGAGGGGCCGCGCGGGCACACGAATGGGTTGCGTGAAGTGTTGCGCGACCTGACCGATGTGCAGGATCACTTGGCCTATCGCCTGCCCGAGGCACCGAAGCTGCTGGTCGGTTTCGGTCTGGGCGCCAATTGGTGTGCCGCGTATGCGGGAGAGAAGCACGGTGATTTGGCCGGGCTTGTGCTCGTGGCGCCTTTGGTGGAGCCGCGCTTTGAGGAACCGAAGAAGCCCGGCGGCTTGGGCGGTCTATTCAAGAAGGTCGGCCCCACCTCGGAGGGTCGCACTGGCTGGACAGCGCAGCAATTGACCACGGACGCCCAGCAGCAAGCCGCCTTGCGCAACGATCCGGCCTGTCATGGGCTCGTGACACTGCGTCTGTGCGAGGAAGCGCGCGCCTCGGTGGCGGGGCTTCGTCAAGTAAACTTGACAGGTGTGCCGCTGTTGGTGGTCGGTGGTGAGCAAGACACGCTCGCGCCGCTGGCATCTCTTCAAGCGCTTGCGCCGCAGGTCGAGTCCGTGCCGGGTGCCCACGCGCTGGCCCACGATCGTGGAGCCCAGCAACTGGTACAGCTGCTGCTCGCCTTCGCGCAGCGCCACGCGCACACGCTCTAGCGCGGTTCGCCGCTCTCCAGCCAGTCCTGCAGGAGCACGAGCGCTGCCCACGCATCGCGCCGTTCCTTGCGATCGCGTCCCGTGTGGCCCGCCTCCACCAAGCGCACATCGGCCTCTTTCGAGGTCAGTCGCTCATCGTGAAAGACCACCTCCACCGCGGGGAAACGCGTGCGCAAGCCTTCGGCAAAGGCGCGCACTTCCGCGGCGCGTCCACCGTCCT
>CAIKQM010000660.1 GCA_903829565.1 uncultured Planctomycetota bacterium | reverse complement strand
TCACAGGGCTTCCCGAGAGTGACATCCGTCTCGAAGAGCCGCGCGATCTGAGCCTTGGCGATGTGGCGCTGCCGTGCTTCTTGCTGGCCAAGGCGAAGAAGCAAGCGCCGCCGCAAGCCGCAGCCGAACTCGCCAACGCCCTGTCAGGCAAACTTGACAAGATGGAGGTGCGCGCCGCCGGTCCCTACGTCAACATCACCATCGAGCGCGCGCTGCTGGCGCAGACCATCTTGGCCGAAATCGCCGGCAAAGGCGCGAGCTACGGCACCTCGAACACCGGCAACGGCCGCACGGTCGTCATCGACTACAGCTCGCCGAACATCGCCAAGCCCATGCACGTGGGCCACCTGCGCTCAACGATCATCGGTGCCGCGTTGGTGCACCTGCACGAAGCGCTGGGCTACAAAGTCGTGGGCATCAACCACATCGGCGACTGGGGCTCGCAGTTCGGCGGTCTGGTCGTGGCGCTGCGCCGGCGCGGCAAGACGCTGGACGAAGCCAATCCGGTGCATGGCTTGCTCGAGCTCTACCAGTGGAGCAAGCAGCAAGTAGAAGCCGATGCACAGTTCGCCGCCGAAGCGCGCGAGGCGTGGCGCGAGCTTGAATCAGGCCGCGAAGGCGAAGTGCGCGAGCTCTGGCGCTGGGTCACGCAGACCTCGCTCGCCGGCTTCGCCAAGACCTACAAACGCCTGGGAATCCAGCACGATTTGGTGCGCGGCGAGTCGTGGTATGAGCCGCTGCTCAAGGAGACGTTTGAGCGCGTCGCACAAGCCGGCGTCGTGGAAGAGTCGCAAGGCGCGCTCGTGGTCATGCTCGGCATGATCGACAAGGGCCTCAAGGAAACGCCGTGCTTGCTGCGTCAATCGGATGGCACGACGCTGTATGCCACGCGCGACCTGGCCGCGCTCTTCTCGCGTCACGCTGAGTTCGACTTTGCCCGCGCGCTGTATGTGGTCGGCGGCGAACAGAAGCTGCACTTCCGTCAACTGAAGGCCGTGCTCAAGCGCATGGAACTCGCGTGGGAAGCACAGGTCGAGCACATTGACTTCGGCCTGTTGCTGGGACCCGGTCGCACCAAACTTGCGAGCCGCAAAGGCCCGGTGCTGGTGCTCGACGACCTGCTCGATGAAGTCGTCGACGAAGCTCTCAAGGTCGTGAGCGAGAAGAACCCCTCACTGGACGAAGCCACGCGGCGCTTGGTGGCCGAGCAGATCGGCATCGGCGCCATCGTGTTCAACGACTTGAAGCGCGAACGCATCAAGGACGTCGAGTTCGACAAGGCGCAGATCCTGTCCTTCGAAGGCGAGACGGGGCCGTATGTGCAGTACACGCACGCGCGCTTGGCCTCGATCCTGCGCAAGGCCGCCGAGTCGGGTGAAGCCCAGAGCGCGACGCAGCTCGATCTGCACGCCTTGAGCGACGCCTCGACGGTGCTGCTGGGCTTGGCGCGCTACGGCACGGCCGTGCGCACCGCCGCAGAGCGCTGCGAACCGTCGCTGTTGGCGCAGTACCTGCTCGGTCTGTGCCGCGATGTGAATGCGTGGTACGCACATGCGCGAGTGCTAGGGCAGGCTCCCGAGGTCACGGCGGCGCGCTTGGAACTGGTCCGGGCCACAAAATGCGTCATCGGCCTCGGACTGCGCCATTTGGGCGTAGCTGCGCCCGAAGTCATGTAGGCCGACCCGGTCAAAGACGGGTTTGCAATAGCTTGAGGTGGCGCAACTTGCGCCGATGTAGAAGAATCTTCTCAAGCAGGAAAGGACTGCCGCCGACAACTAGCGTGCACCACCCCGTGTCTCCCGCGCCTTCGTCCGGCGCGTCCACGCGGGTGTCGCGCTCCAGGAGGAGGAGCCCGTGATCCAGAACTACATTCGCGACATCCCCGACTTCCCGAAGAAGGGGATCATGTTTAAAGACATCACGCCCCTATTGCAGAGCCCCGAAGGCTTGCAGGCGGCGATCCATGGTCTTGCGTCCGCGCTGGATCCGACGAGCTTTGATGTGGTCGTGGGGATTGAATCCCGTGGCTTTATCTTCGGCACGGCAGTGGCCCACCACTTGAAGAAAGGTTTCGTTCCGATTCGCAAGCCCGGCAAGTTGCCGTGGAAGACGGCCTCCGAGGCCTACGAGTTGGAATACGGCACCGACAAGATCGAGATCCACCTCGATGCGGTGAAGCCCGGTCAAGGCGTGTTGCTGATCGACGACTTGCTGGCGACCGGCGGCACCATGCAGGCAGCACTCAACTTGGTGCGCCGTATCGGTGGACGCCCCGTCGGCTGCGGCTTTGTGATCGAGCTGTCGTTCTTGGAAGGACGCAAGCGGCTTGGCGAAGTTCCGGTTCACTCTCTGATGAAGATCTGAGGCGCATCATGGTCAAGAAGAAGATCGCAGAGGCCGAAGTGAAGGAACCCAAGAAGTCGGCGAAGAAGACGGAGGTCGATCTCACCACGCTGCAAACCGAGCAGATTTGGGAGCTCTACCACGCCGCGCGCGCCAAGAAGAACACGACCGAGCTGGAGCGCTTGCGCAACTCGCTCTTGGAGCGCCACCAGCCGCTGGTGCGCTACATCGCCGAACGCTTGCTGCAGACCTTGCCCAAGTCGATCGAGCTCGACGACTTGATGAGCTGGGGCAACTTCGGCCTGATGGATGCGATCCGCGGCTTCGAGCCCGAGCGCAACATCAAGTTCAAGACCTACTGCACCACGCGTATCCGCGGCGCGATTCTGGACCAGCTGCGCTCGCAGGACTGGGTGCCGCGCTTGGTGCGCCTCAAGGCCAGCAAGATCGACCGCGCGCTGCAAAAGCTGACCGGCGAGTACGGCCGCGAGCCGACTCACGCCGAGCTGGCCGAAGCCCTCAAGATGGACCACGGCGAGCTGATCGCCGAAATGGAAGGCGCCTCCGCCAAGGCCATGTTCTCCCTCTCGGAGAAATGGGACGACCGCGACGACGAAAGCGCCGTGGAAAAGGTGGACGTGCTGGAGGACCGCCGCGCCGTGGACCCGGTCGGCGAGCTGCACAAGCGCGACATGATGCTCTACATGACCAAGTCGCTCTCGCATAAGGAGCGCTTCATCATCGAGCAGTACTACCAGGTCGGGCATACGATGCGCGAGATCGGCGAGATGCTGGCGCTGACGGAGAGTCGTGTGTGCCAGATCCACAGCAATGTGATTGCGCGGATGAAGGACATGTTGGGGCAGAAGGACGGGACGTTGCTCCAGTGAGTTGATACTGGTGAGTTGATACTGGCCCAGCTGCGTGTGCACGACTTGCGAGGGGCTAAACGGCCTCTACGGGGTCAAGAACGCGGATAGGCGGGCCGGATACTTGGATTGGGGCGCAGGTCCGTCACGGCCTGCGCAGCGTGGGCATGAGGCGTGGGCCGTTGCCATTGGCCCGTCTCTTGAGCTCCAAGGGCATCTCCATGCCGAGGGCTGGTGAGGCGCCTAGAGAGCTAGACGCGCGCGCGAGCTTCAGCGTCCGCGCAGACTGACTTTTTCGCCACGTGGGCGAGGCAAGTCCTGCACACTGGTCAGGGCCAGTATCGAATTACGGCAACCACACCACCGACAGGCCATTCGTCAGGTTGAACCGCGAGTCCGTGCAATACGTCGGCGCCGGATCCCGATACCACACCTGGTAGTAGCGCGTCCCCCCCGCCGCCGTCAGCTGACCCGCCACCGAGACATGTGCACCCGAGCCCGCCACGGGCCACTGCGATGCACCGCCGACGCTGGGCACGATGCCCAACCGGCGCACCACGCCCGAAGCACAGCGCAGGCCATCGCCAAACGGGTTCCCGACCAAGAGCGCATTGCCTTGGAAGTACAGTGCCGCCGCGTTGGTGGGCGCGCCGGTCGTGTGCAGCGACAGGTTGTCGTACCCCATCCGCGACAGGCCGCGGCCTTCCAAGCGCGCCCCTTCGGGGTTCACGTTGTTCGGGCAACCGCGGCCACTGCTGCTGACGCCGCCGCACGGGCAGGCCGATCCTGTGCCGTCGCCAAAGCAGAAGGGCACGGCCACCGTCTGGCACTCGTCCGGGACGGCATTGGAGTCGTAATCGGCACTGACTTGTTCGGCGATGTCGAGCCCGTCCGGATTGCCGTTGGAGTTGCAGTCGGGCCCAAGCACCACCACGGTGTGGTAGTCACCGGCCGCGAGGTTGACGCAAGGCGCCAACGGCTGCGGCACGCTGCATTGACCGCGGTCATTCAAGCCCCAAGCCACCACGCCGCCGCCTTGCACCACAGCTGCGGTGTGGTACCAGCCAGCAGCGATGCTCGACACGAACGGTAGCGGCACGGGCACATTGCATTGGCCATTTTGATTGCGGCCCCATGCGACCACAGTGCCATCTGCGCGCAGCGCCACCGTGTGGTCGCGGCCTGCGGCGATGGCACGCACATTGTTGAGCCCGGCGGGCACTGTGCATTGGCCATAGGTGTTGTAGCCCCAGGCAGCGACGGTGCCGTCCGCCAGCAAGGCCACGCTGTGAAAGTAGCCGGCGGCTACTGCTACACAGGCTCCCAACCCGCTTGGCACCGTTGATTGTCCATACGAGTTGTAGCCCCAAGCAGCGATCGTCCCGTCACTGCGCACGGCAAGGTTGTGAAACCCACCCGCCGAAACTTGGACCGCATCCAAAAGCCCGGCCGGCGGGTCGCATTGGAGGTAGTTGTTACGCCCCCACGCGGCCAAGGTGCCGTCCTGCTTGACCGCGACGCTGTGGAACGCGCCGGCCGCAATGCTGCGGCAGGGACCTAGCGTGGCCGGGACAGTGGTCTGACCGTAGTTATTGCGGCCCCAGGCGGTGACCGTGCCGTCCAGCCCGAGAGCAAGGGTATGACCGGCACCGGCAGAAACGCGCGCCTGCTGGACTAGGCCAGCGGGAACCGCAGTTTGCCCATAGATGCCGTCACCCCACGCTACGACATCGCCGGGGGATTGGGCGAAGGCGAGGGAGGACAGAGACACGAACGCGCCAAGCAGGAGGCTGCGCAGAGTGCGGGTGGAGGACATGGTGCGGATCAGGTCCGGAGCGTGGGGCAACGCAGACGGATTGAGAGGGGTATCGGCCGCCCGGAAGCGGGAAGTGGAGGCCAAGGTGATATTGGCCCAGATGAGTGTGCAGGGCCTAAGCAGCCAATCTAGGAATGCTGGGCCAATGCCCCAGCCAACCGCGTCTAGCTAAGGAGTGCCACCACCAAGCCGAGGCCTGGGACCGGCCTCGGTTCCCGCCCTCGTGCGGGCCAGGTATGCCTCACAAGTCGTGCACACTCACCGGGGCCAGTATCACCAGCTCCAAAAAAAGCGGCCGCCGAGCCCAAAGCCCAGCGGCCGCCCAAACGAGGCCTGCGCGGTTTACCCCGCGTGGCCCTCCTGCATCACGGAGCCCAGACGATCTGGTAGCCGTTCGACAGGTTGAAGGTGCTAGCGGTGCAGAAAGCCGCGCCGTTGCGGTACCACACTTGGTACATGCGCGTGCCCGGGGCAGTCACTTGACCGCGGACCGACACCGACTGGTCGCCGACGGCCGGGAACTGCGAGGTACCCAGAGCGTTGACCTTCAGGCCAAGGCGCAGGATCGAACCCGCGGCGCAGCGCAGACCGTCACCGAAGGCGGTACCCGCGCCGGCTCCGGCTTGGGCGGTGCCTTGGAAGTACAGAGCCGAGCTGTCGGGCATGCCCGAGCCGGTCAACACCACCGAGTCACCAGCGATGCTGGCGGTACCCGCGAGGGTCAGCTTGCCGCCGGTACCCAGCGAGTTGACGCAACCCTCACCGGCACCAGCCGGCGAGTTGTTGGCGCACGGGCAGGCGAGGCCGGAGCCGTCGCCGAAGCAGAACGCACCGCTGACCGGGCCGGTGCTGCCACCGGGGCCGTCGACGTTCGTGTTCAGGTTGCCCGCCACCTTGAAGGTGCCGAGGGTCGCCGCCACTTGGGCCGGAGCCGCGTTGGCGTCGAAGCGGAAGTTGTACATCGTGCCCCAACGGATCGCGTTAGCGTTCGGGTTGCTGGAGAACGGCGTCGTGGACCAAGTGATGGCGCCACCAGAAACCGTGCCTTGCCAATCCGTACCGTCGTGGTTGATGTTGCTGACGCCGTCGCCGTTGCGGTAGGAGACGTCACGGAAGCCGATGTTCGTGATCGTCACGCCCGCGCCGACCGGCACCGAGAAGCTGCCGATGCTGCGATCGGAGTTGTTGTTGTAGACGGCGTACTCGTAGTTCCAGATACCGTTGCCGAGGTTCGTCGCCTTGTAGCCGGCGCGCACTTGGCCTTCGCCCGGAATGCTGATCGTGTTGATCTGGACGGTCGGGTCGACGACCTTCCACGCTTGGATCGCGGGCTTCGTACGCTGGGTCGTGCCCACCATGGCGAAGTTCCACGCCGAGGCGCTGCCCGTGCAGGACAGTTCGCGGTAGGACGCGTTGTTCGTGCCGTTGCCGGCCGCGGCGTCGTCCGGGGTCACGTACATCGACTCGCCGAAGTAGCGCACGCCCGTACCGGTGGTGGACTCGCAATCAGCGACGGCCACTTCGAGGCGACGCGCCGTCGAACCGGAGAAGGCCGGGTTGGCCGGCGGGTAGGTGTAGGCGCCCGTGAAGGCGTTGACCTGCCACTTCGGGCCGAGGCCCGACTGGCTGCCGTTGCGAGCGGCGGTGTAGGGGTCCGAGCAGCCGATGCCGAGGTGCGTACCGTCGGTGGCCGTGCAGTTGGTGCAGCAGAGGTTCTGGCTGAGGGCGAAGAAGCCGTGCTTCAACCAGCTCTGGCCCACTTGCTCGAAACGGCCGGCGCCGTTAACGACCTTGTACTTGAACAGCGAACCACCGATGACGGGGTGCTGGTTGGTGTTCGAGAACCAGTTCAACCACACGTTGCCAAGGTTGCACGAGGTGGTGCCCAGCGAGAGGGCTTCCAAGGTGCCGTTGGCGGTGTAGTTAGCCACGCCGTTGATGTCGCCGACGATCACGTCGGGACCCGTGGCGGAGGGGCAGGTTTGCGCTTGGGCGCCCGTGGACAACAGGGTCGTCGCGGCCAAGGCCGTCGCGGCGCCGAGCATCCGCTTCCAGTTCGTCAGCATGTTCATCCTGAGAGGTTGGCTAGAGGTTCCAGAGTCCCTGGCTGTAGTTGAGAGCAGCCGAGGTTGGTTGGTAGCATGCGGGGTGGCCTGCGCCGTCCCGAACGCGCCCGAGTGTACCTAGGTTCGCAGAATTGTGGGGAGTGGACGCAGACCCATTCCCACAGATCTCATACACCAAGGCTACACCACGACAGACGAGGCGGTCCGTCGCAAGGTTCCTTCTGAATTGAGATCAGGGCTTGGGCAGCGCTAAAACCGCGCAGTGCAAGGCTCCGGAGCGTCTTTGCGTTTCGGCGCAGCGAATCGGCAGCACCTTCACGCCGGGCAAAGCGGCCTCCCAAACGCGCTGGGCGGTTTGATCGAATGCCGTCAAGAATCCGCCGTTTGCCGGCATAAGGTAGACGCCCGGGGCGTGCAGACCGTTGATCGTGCACAGCGAGCGGCGACCGGCCGAGAGGGAGGGCACACCAACGACCCTAAAGCCTTCTTTGGCAAGGGCTTGCGCGACTTGGATGCGCTCGACTTCGCGCTTGCGCAGCGATTGAAGATAGACGGAGGTTGCCGCGTCAATACCCGCCGCTTGAGGGTCGGCAAGCGTCTCTGCCACCAACAAATCCACGGCTAGCAGCACGCGCTGCAAGTTGCCCACGCCGGAGTCGCCAGCGCCGGCTTCAAAGTGCTTGGCGAGCCCTAGCGGAAACTGCCCAGGGCCCACGGCAACGCGGGCGAGCCCCTCGCTGAGCTTGGAAATCGCTTCGGGGGTGCGATTGCTGGCTAGGAAGCCCCTTACCTCTTCCACCTCGGCCGAGGTAAGGGCGCCACCGGCCACCAAACCGGGGAAACCGCACTCCAAAACCGCCCGCGAGGCCGCTCCCGTATCTGGGACAAAGGCCACCAACTGGCCCTCGTGGACGCGCAGACTCAGGTCCATGTCGATGTGAAAACTGGTCGCCGGCAGCACCAGCGTGCGCTGGCAGCCAAACTCGCCACGAAGGGCAGCGAGGGCGGCCTCGCGCGACAGACCCAGAGCCATGTTGCGGTGCAGCTCGGCCTCGCCCACCAACAACCAGCGCACGCCGGTCTTGGGGTCACGGGCGCAGAGCACATTGCCGCCTTGGAACAGCAGCGGTGAGCGCGCCAGTTGCGCGCCAGCAGCGTGGAACGTCTGCGTGGCAAGTTCATCGCCTGGGGCGAGAGTGCCTAGCTCTTCACCGCGCGAGGCATAGCGCGGCGCCAACAACCACCCGGTGCGTCCGCCCTCGCCTTGCGCGAAGCCGTACTTGGCCGCGTCTTGTGCCCACTGCGAAACAGTGCGCGACTGCGGGAAGATCAGATAGCGCTCGCGCCTGGCCGACGGCCAGCTTTGGAACAGTTGGGCCAACGCATCGACATGATCCGCTTGCGCGTGCACCACAAAGTCGAGCTCGGGCATGGCTGCAGCCAAACTGCGCACCAGATCCACAGCACCGCCATCCCCTTCTGCCTGCCAATCGTCAGGGCGCGGCAACTGCACACGCACGCGGCTCAGCGATAGCTCACCTGTCTCTTCTGCCAGCTCAAAGCCAGCGATCGTCGGCGTCCACGGCAACGCGCGGAAGGCGAGCTCCTTGCAGAGCAGGTCCAGCGCTTCTGTTGCGCTGGTGCCGGCTTGGGCCGCAAGACGCGTGTGGAGCTCGGACAAGATGCCGGGAGCCACGCGCTCGCACAGATCGACGGGGATACCAACGCGCGCCAGGCGCGCTGCCACTTGATCAGGAGCGAGGCTGGCGAGTTCAAGAGCAGCCATCGCTCGCGCGGTGGTCGGCAGCAACCCTTCGCTGCCGAGGCGCTTGTGCACCAAGAGTGCTGTGTCAAGTTCTTTGGACGAGAGATCCGGCTTGGTGGGCTGACCCAAAAGCGGATCCAGCTGCAAAAACGCGCGGAAATACGGGCGTTCTTCGGTCTGCGCCAAGAACCGCTCGGCCATGCCGGCAGGCAGCGCAGGCCGCTCCACCAACACCGTTTGCGCCGGCGCACGCGCCACAAGCGCCAGCAGCACAGTCGCACTCCACGCAGCATGCAGCTTCATGCGCCCCTCCTGCGCAACACGAACAGGCCCGCCAGCACCAGCACGATCACGCCTACCACCACCATCGCCACGGAGATGCCTTGCGGCGCAGCTTCCTCGTGGGCACCGGGTGCATGCGGCTGCGCCTCGACCACGATGCGGTAGTGGTCCTCGAACGACTCACGTGTGACACTTTCGGCCACGCGGCGCAGGTACGACTCGGACATGCCCAGCTCCCCCAGCGTGCCTGGTCCGACGCTCTGGTTCTTCACATTGGCGAGTGCGGCCTCGACCGGTCCTTCCTGCTGCATGCTGCGGATCGTACCTTGCACGCACCATGCGCGTCTTTCGCTATCCCAGTGCGGACTCCACCAACGAGTGCGCCTTCCGAGCGTTGGCGCGCGGCGAGGCGCAGCATGGAGACGCGCATGTGGCGCTGGAGCAAACGGCCGGCCGCGGGCGCCGCGGAGCAGCATGGCACAGTCCGGCAGGCGCAGGCTTGTACATGTCGGTCTGCCTCTTGCCACAGCAGCCGCTTTCGGGCGCAGGCTTGACGATGGCGGCGGGGCTCGCGGCATGGGACGCAGTGCGCGCCTGTGGTTGCGGGGTGTGCAGGCTGAAGTGGCCCAACGATGTCGTCGACGCGCAGGGTGCCAAGCTCGAAGGAGTAATCATCGAAACGCGCGGGTTGGATCCGCGTGCGCCGCACTATGTCGTTGGTGTGGGCATCGATGTGCTGCAGCGCGAGTTCCCTGCGGCGTTGGTGCAGGAACGACCGGTCACCAGCCTGCGACTCTTGGGTGTAGAGACCACGCTCTCCGCTGTGGAATCGGACTTGCTGGAGGCTTTGCCGCGCCGAGTGGCGCAACTGGAGCACGCAGCACACACAGTGTGTGCAGACTTCCTCGACGCTTTGGCGTTGCGCTCGGCCTATGTGGCCGCGCGCGGCGCTGACAGCGAAGTGCGCGGACGCTTGCAAGGTCTGGACTTGGACCAAGGGCTGATCTTGGTGGACTCGCACGGCCATACGCGGCACATGGCGTTGGAGACAGTGCAAGCGTTGGTTACAGTCGCTCCCCATGACACGCTCTGACGGACGCCTCCCGGATCATCTGCGACCGCTGCGCTTTGAGCGCGGCTACACCAAGAAGGCACCGGGATCTGTGCTCGCGTCCTTTGGTGAGACACGCGTGCTGTGCACTGCCTTGGCGGTCGAAGGTGTGCCGTCGTTCCTGCAGGGCAAAGGTAAAGGCTGGTTGACAGCCGAGTACGGCATGCTGCCGAGCTCGACCGACACGCGTAAAGCGCGCGACAAGGGCGCGCAAGATGGACGCAGCGTCGAGATCCAACGCTTGATTGGCCGCTCGCTGCGTGCGGTGGTCGATCTGTCGCTGGTGGGCGAGCGCACCATCTGGGTCGACTGCGATGTGATCCAAGCCGATGGTGGCACGCGCACCTGTGCCATCAGCGGCGCATGGGTTGCCCTGCACGACTTGTTCACGCAGTTAGACAAGAAGCGTTTGCTGCGCGGATTCCCGCTGAAAACCGCACTTGCCGCAGTCTCTGTGGGTGTGGTCAAGGGCGAGGTGCTGTGCGACCTGTGCTACGCCGAAGACTCGCAAGCCGAGACCGACATGAATCTGGTCATGACGGGCGATGGCCGCTTTGTAGAAGTGCAAGGCTCGGCGGAAGGCGCACCGTTCTCGGCAGCAGAACTGCAAGCGATGTTGACCACAGGCGAAGCAGGCTGCCGCACCATCTTTGCCGCACAACAAGCAGCACTCGGGCTGTGAGCATTCTGCCGCCGATCTTGGTTGCCTCGAGCAACAAGAAGAAGCTCGCCGAGCTGGAGCGGCGCTTGGTGCACCTCGGCGTGCAACTGGTGGTTCCACAGGCGGTCGGCGGCATTCCCGACACGATCGAGGACGCACCTACCTTTGAAGGCAACGCCGCCAAGAAAGCGCGCGAAGCAGCCACAGCCAAGGGCATGTGGGCCTTGGCCGACGACTCGGGACTGGAAGTCGATGCATTGCAAGGCGCACCAGGAGTGCTCTCCGCGCGCTTTGCCGGACGGCATGGCGACGATGCGGCCAACAACGCACTGCTGTTAGAACGACTGTCAAGCGTACCTGACAGCGCCCGCAGTGCGCGCTTTGTGTGCGTCCTCGCCCTGGCTAGGCCGGACGGCTCGCTGGCCTTGTCCGTGCGCGGCGAGGCCCGCGGACGCATCGCCCACGCAGCGCGCGGCACGCGCGACTTTGGCTACGACCCCCTCTTCGTCTTTGACGAACCCGGCCATCCGCAAACAGGCCGGGGTTTTGCGGAACTAGAACCCAACGACAAGGATGAGGTCTCGCACCGCGGACGGGCCCTGCGCGAACTGGCGCGATTGTTGCCCGAAGCCATCCGGTCCGTGTGAGACACGCTTGAGTTTGCGCCGCTCTGCTCGGCAAGATGCTGGGCATGTCCGCGCCGCACTCACCTGAATCTGGTTCCGCCTCCACGCCCGCTACCGCCGGCAAGGGTCAGTCGTTCCTCGAGAGCCTGATCTTCGCCAGCCGCTGGGTGCAGGCGCCGCTGTACTTGGGACTGATCGTCGCGGGCGTGCTGTACGCCTACAAGTTCGCCGAGCACTTGTGGCACATGATCCACGATGTCGGCTCGCTGGGCGAAACCGAGATCATGCTCGGTGTGTTGACCCTCGTGGACATCACCATGGTCGCCAACCTGTTGGTGATGGTGATCATCGGCGGCTACGCGACCTTTGTCAGCCGCTTGGACATTGACGGCCACCCCGACAAGCCGGACTGGCTGGATCACATCGATGCCGGCACCATGAAGGTCAAGCTGGCCGGGTCATTAGTGGGAGTCAGCGGCATTCACCTGCTGCAGACCTTCATTGCCGTGGGACAGGACAAGACCATCCCCGTGCGCAACGACGAGATCATGTGGCAAGTGATCATCCACGGCGTGTTCCTGCTGTCGAGCATCATGCTGGCGTGGACCGAGCGCGTGCTGGCCGCACGGCACGCACAAGCACATTGATGCGCTTCTGCGACGATTCGGGTACCCTCTTCGCCCCTTCTGCTTAGGCGGGAGCCCACCACCGTGCAGCCGACCAACCTGATCCGCAACTTTTGCATCATCGCCCACATCGACCACGGCAAGTCGACGCTGGCCGACCGCATGCTGGAAGTGACGGGCGCTGTCGACAAGCGCGACATGCGCGCGCAGCTGCTCGACTCGATGGAGTTGGAGCGCGAGCGCGGCATCACGATCAAGGCCTCCGCCGTGACGATCTGGCATGAGGTCGGCGGCCAGAAGTACGAGCTCAACCTGATCGACACGCCGGGGCACGTGGACTTCAACTACGAAGTCCAGAAGGCGCTCCAAGCGTGCGAAGGCGCGCTGCTGCTGGTCGACGCCAGCCAAGGCGTGGAAGCGCAGACCGTCGCGAATGCGTACCTCGCCGTAGAAGCCAACCTGGAGATCGTGCCGGTCATCAACAAGTGTGACCTGCCGCACGCACGCCCCGAGGAAGTGGCGGAGGAAGTCGAGAACTCGATCGGCATCCAAGCCGAAGATGCTTCGCGCGTGTCGGCCAAGACCGGCATGGGCGTCAAGGAGTTGCTCGACTCGATCGTGCGCATGGTGCCGGCGCCCAAGGGCGATCCGAACGCCTCGCTGCGCTGCCTGATCTTTGATGCGGCCTACAACGAGTACCGCGGCATCGTCGTCTACTTGCGCGTGATGGAAGGCACCATCAAAGAAGGCGAGATGATCCACATGCTCGGCACCGACAAGGTGTACGAGGCCATCGACATCGGCCGCTTCACGCCGTCGATGAAGCGCACGGGCGAGCTCGGCCCGGGTGAAGTGGGTTACTTTGTCTCGAACATCAAGAAGCTCTCGGATGTGCGCATCGGCGACACGATGACGCGCCACAAGGGCCCGAAGGTCGAGATGTTGCCGGGTTATCGTCCGCCGATGCACATGGTGTACGCGGACTTTTTCCCGACGAATACCGGTGATTTCGAGAGCTTGCGCGAAGCACTGGAGACGCTGTCCTTGTCCGACAGCTCGTTCAGCCACGAGGCCGTGACCTCGGAAGCGCTGGGCTTCGGCTTCCGCTGCGGCTTCCTAGGTTTGCTGCACATGGAGATCGTGCAAGAGCGCCTCGAGCGCGAGCACGACATCGACATGATCCAGACGGCGCCGACGGTGAACTACCGCATCGTGCTCGCCGACGGCTCGACGCAAGAGATTCACTCGCCCGGCCAGCTGCCTACTCCGGACAAGTACGAGAAGATCATGGAGCCGATGGCGCGCGTCTCGATCATGACGCCGTCCGAGCACATCGGCAATGTGATGCAGATCGCCAGCGACCACCGCGGCGACTACATCCGTCAAGAACACTTGTCACCCACGCGCGTGCAGTTGATCTATGACATCCCGCTGGCCGAGCTGATCTACGACTTCTTCGACAAGCTCAAGAGCTCGACGCGCGGCTACGGCACGCTCAACTACGACATCTCCGACTTCAAGGAAGCGGACCTCGTCAAGTTGCGCATCTTGGTGAACGGCAAGGAAGTGGACGCGCTGACCTCGATCGTCCACAAGGACCAAGCCGAGTTCCGCGGCCGCCAAGCGATCAAGAAGATGCGCAAGGAGATCCCGCGCCACTTGTTCGAGATCGCGCTGCAAGCCGCCATCGGCGCGCGCATCATTGCCCGCGAGACCATCTCGGCCCTGCGCAAGGATGTGACCGCCAAGTGCTACGGCGGCGACGTCACGCGCAAGCGCAAGCTCTTGGAGAAGCAAAAAGAAGGCAAGCGGCGCATGCGCCAAATCGGCAACGTCGACATCCCGCAGAAGGCCTTCTTGGCCGTGCTGGGCGGCGACGACGCCGAGGGCTCGGAAGACTGAGCGTCAAGTAAACTGGCTCAAGTGGTGGTCAAGATGCCGCCACTGCAGCCGGTCATGCTCGTGGGCCGTCAAGGCGCCGAAGAACGGATGCGGGTGCTGCCCGATGTGGGCCGGCCGGGCGCCAAAGCGCTCCAAAGCATCCAACAAGGCGCGCTGCTCGACCTCGAACGCACGGGGCGTGCGGATGAGGAACTCAGGCCCCGTGGGCAAGTTCTTCGGCAGTGGTTTGTTGCCCAGCGCGATGCGTTTGGCAAACCAACCCATGAACAGCCCCAACAAGGCGCGCTTGGGTCGCGTCTCCCCGAGCGCCACCTCAAGCCCCACACGACAATGCGCCAGCATCTGAGCCGGCGTCATCTTGCCCCACTGTCGCGGGCTGTGCTCGTTCAACGCTTGGATGCGCCGCACCATGACGGCGCGCGCTTCGCGGTCATACAAAGACGCTTGCATCGTGGGCATGTTTCTACTCAAGCGGTGAGGCAATGGCTATCCTCGTAGCCTCGGATGACGCAGACACCTGATTCCTCGAAACCGGATTCCACGCCGCCGGATTCCACGACGCGCAAACGCCCGTGGCGCGACAACATCGAGGCCATGACGATGGCGATCGTCATGGCGGTGATGCTCAAGTACTTCGTCGTCGAGGCCTACAAGATCCCGACTGGGTCGATGCAGCCCACGCTGATGGGCAACGAAGACACGGGCATCTTTGACCGCATCTTGGTCGACAAGTTGTCCTTCCATCTGCGCGATCCCGAGCGCTTTGAGATCGTTGTCTTCAAGTACCCGCTCGATCGCTCGAAGAACTTCATCAAGCGCCTCGTCGGCATGCCTGGTGAACACTTCCGCATCGCCGAGGGCGACTTGTGGACGCGCGCAACGAGCGAGGATGAGTGGACGATTCTGCGCCGTCCTGCGCCGGTGCAAGCCGAGCATTGGAAGCGCATCGACCCCGCGGATGCGCGCTACAGCGCTTGGAAAGCATCAAGCGGTGCACGCGATTGGCGCGTGGAAGGCCGCAGCCGCATCGTGGCCCGCGGTGATGGTCAAGTGCGCTTGCCCAAGGACGATGGCCCTGTGTGGGATCGCTACAGCGATGGCTACCCGAGCGACATGGGCTCGAAGCTCAGCCGCGCGCGCCAAGTGCCCGCGGTGCATCGCGTCGGTGACTTGCGCGTGTCGGGCGAGCTGACACCGCAGGCAGGACTGACGCAAGCTGTGATCGAGCTACGCGAGAACTCGAAGCGCTATCGCTTTGTGTTGCCCGGCCCCGCGGCGCCGGCCAACGAACACGCGCGCATCGTGGTCGACGATCCGATGCGGCCGGGCGAAGGGCTGCAAGATGTGACGGCGCCGAATGCGCCGCGCCTGCGTGCCGGCCAAAGCCTGCGTTTCGCGGCGCACAACCTCGACAACCAACTGCAACTGGAGTTGGACGGCGAAGTCGTGCTGCAACTCGACATCCCGGCCCAATCCGACCAAGCCGCTTGCGTGTTCCTGCAATGCGTGGGCGAAGGCGCCGAGTGGTCCGATCTCGAGCTGGAACGCGACCTGTACTACACCAGCGGCAGCAAGAGCCGCGAGTTCGTCATCCCGCCCGGGCAGTATGTGATGCTCGGCGACAACACGCAGGACTCGAGCGACAGCCGCGAATGGGCCTTCGTCAACTATCGCTGGAGCAGCGAGCCCAGCAATGGGGCTTGGATCCGCGGCAACTTCTACCCGTCGCAGAATCCGCTGCATGTGAATGACGAAGGTGGCACGCGCGTGTTCTTGCGCGACGAATGGGGCGAGCTGCACGACTTCAAGTTCGAGCACGGCAGCCTGGGCCCGCAGGAGGAAGCTCCGTTCGTGCCGCGCCAGTTGATCGTGGGGCGCGCGGTGCTGGTGTTCTGGCCCTTGGGGCCGTTCGCGGGCGACTGGCGCATCTGGCGCCTGCAGTGGGCGCGCTGAATCGCGGTCTCGGCCCCCTCTCCAAGTCGCGCTAGAGACCGCACTTGGGCGCAGATGGGGTTCCAATCGGCTAATTCCTGACGCTTGGCTCTTGACGCTTGTCCACAGAGCCTCTCGTGGAAC
>CAIKQM010000659.1 GCA_903829565.1 uncultured Planctomycetota bacterium | reverse complement strand
TTCCCTGTAAGTGACGAATGCAGCTATGCCAAGCGCTCCAGCACAGGTCACGAGTAATGTGTAATTGACTCTAGTCGATGCCATCACGATCTAGCTCTTGGAAGTGCAGAGTTATGTCCGCGGTCGCTTGTGCAACGGACAATGTCTTAGCCTCTGTTGATGTAACGACGTTCGTGCTCTTCCGCAAGCAGCCCGATCATGGGCCGCGCCGACCTCGCGCCGATCGGGCAGAAGTAGGGACTGGCTAGGGGCTGGCTAGGGGCTTTCGACCAAGCGAACCAACCCCGCCGCGACGAGCGCGTAGCCGTCGCGGTTGGGGTGGTAGCGATCGCCGCGCAGGAAGAGTTCGGCGGGTGGGGTTTGGGCCAAGGCATGGGCGCGGAAGGCGGCTGCCAGATCGAGGCAGGCAATGCCGCGGGCGGCGCAGGCGGCTTCCAAGCGCGTCTGCAGCTCGCGTTGGTCGAGACCGCCCAGCACCTGCGACTCGTAGGGGAAGAGGAACATCACCAAGCGCACGCCGCGGGCTTGGCAGAGTGCGTGCACCGCATCGAGGTGCGCGAGCTCCTTCTCGAAGGCGGCATCATCCTCCGCCGCTTGCTCGGGGTGAGTGTTGGCCAAGGTCCGCGCGACCTCCCAGTCCTTCTCGCGACGCAGGTGCCACCACCAGCTGCGCGCCCAGCGGTACAGCGCCAAACGCCCAAGCGCATCGCGCGTGCCGTCCGACAAGGCCGTCCGCAGGCCATGCTTTTCGAACGCGGCCACATTCACGCGGCGCACCACGCTGTCAAAGTCGTTCGAATTCCAACCGACGATGACCGTGTCATAGGCCTGACGATCCAACTCGCGGCGCACGACCTCGGCGTATTGGCGTCCGGAATAGCCGTTCACGCCGGCATTGGCGACGACGGCAGGACCACGGGCGCGCAGCGTGTGTTCCAACTGGCGCGGCCACGTCGCCGCATCGGTCACGCCTTTGCCAAAAGTGCACGAGTCGCCGACCGCCAGGATGCGCCGGGCGTTGGCCTCGTCACTCATCCTCCCACTCCTGCGCAGGCCGTGGGAATCGAGTTCGTAATCCGTGCCGTCCCAATGGCTGCGCCAATCCGCTTTGTGGCGCACCTTAAGAATGGGGTCTTCGGCGTAGGGGCTGCGATCCCAGAGCGTAAAGGGCCCGGGCTCGGTGGCGCGCGCCGTTAGCTCGGCTAGCACCGCCAGAAGCAGCACACAGGCTAGGCCGGTCAGGAGCTTGCGTAGGGCGCGCGGCACGGGGGTATCCGGGCTGGAGTCTAAGTCTTTTGTCAAATCCGCGCTGCTGTCATCGGGTGCGGTGGGAATTCCGGCTGTGAGGGGGCTCTAGGTAGGGGGGGGCGCGTGGGTCGTGAGGGGCTTCGACCGTGACATTCACGAATCTTACGCGCACGGAAGGGTTGAGCTGCGTACAGGAGAGATGGAGGAACCGATGAAGTCCAACAAGCGTCAGGTGGGCGTCGAGGGTGCCAGCCAGAGGCTGCCGAAGCAGAGGACCTTGCGTCCTCAGGCTGTGGCGGCTTCGCGGGTGAAGCGGCCGCAGGTGACCATGGCCGAGCTGGACAAGCAGCTCGATGCCTATGCGGCCGATCCAGAGACCTTTGCGGCTCAGGCGCGCGCCTTGGCCGCGGCCTATGACAAGGCGGGGCGCGATTTAGAAATCGTGGATCCGCACACATGGCGTCGGGCTGGCGCAGGCGAGGGCGCCAAGGCACCCGGTGGCAAGCTGCCCAGCATCGAGACCCAGTTCCGCCACGAGGTGGACAGCATCTTGATCATGGAGCGCGAGGATGAGTTCCGGCTGACGCGCCGGATCGAGTTCGCGCGCTTGCGGTTGGAGGGGGCGGTCAAGGCGGCGGGGCTGACGCCGAGTCAGGTCGAGGGCGGGGGCGCGTCGGCGCCGAGTGCCTTCGTGGGTCAGGGCTTCGACTGCAGCTTGCACCCCAAGGTCTGCCGGCGCTGGGCCGAGCTGCATGCGCTGCGCACCGAACTGGTCGAGCGCAACTTGTACTTGGTCCCGATCAATGTCGAGCGCTACGCCCACACCAGCGGTGGTCGCCTTGACTTGATGCAAGAAGGCTCGGCGGCGCTGTACCGCGCGGTCGATGGGTTCGACTGGCGGCGCGGGTTGCTGTTCCGCACGTATGCGGTGCACTGGCTGAACCAGGCGTTCCGCAGCTATCTCTACAACTACACCGCCACGGTGCGGCTGCCGGTGTACCTGCAAAAAGCCCAACGCCATGTGTGGGCGGCCAAGGATCGGCTCGAGGAGTTGGGCACCCCGGTGCCCGAGGATCTGGCGGAATCGGTGCCGGTGCTGGCGCGGGCTACGGGCCTGTCGGCCAGCATTGTCGAGACGGTGCTCGACTCGGTGCGTTCGACGACTTCGTTGGATGCTCCGATGGCGGGTTCGGACGAGGGCGCATTGCGTGACCGCTTGGCCGGTGGCGAGAGCGACCCGTACCGTCCGGAGCTGGAGGATGTGTCGCTGAAAAGCGGCCTGGAGCATGCCTTGGGCGAGCTCAACGAGCGGGAACAACTCGTGGTGCGCATGCGCTTCGGGATTGGCCTGCCGCGTGAGTACACGCTGTCGGAGGTGGCGACCAAGCTGGGAGTGAGCTTGGAACGCGTGCGCCAGATCCAGATGCGCGCGATGGAGAAGTTGCGCACCGAGGAACTGGAGAAGGTGGCTGATCCGTACCTGAACTAAGCGGTCGGTTAGGCTAGGGCCATGCTCGTTGCGCTGGCCCTAGCTCTGGCCCCGGTGATGCAAGCCCCGCCAACGCAGTCCCCGCGCGTGTTGGACGCGGGCGAGCTGCGTCGCGTCTGTCTGGACTTGCTGGGGCGTCCGCCGCTGGCTGACGAGCGCGCGCGCTGGATCGGCCAGCCGGCCGAAGCCACGCTCGTCGCCATCACCGAGTCGCGTGGTTTTTGGGCGCAGTGGCTCGAAGAGCAGCTGTGGTACTTCCTGTTGGTCGACCAGTTCGCGCCGCGTGGAGACAGCGTGCTGCGTTTGCCCGACGCGTTGGAAGCCGGTGAAGTCGATGTGCGCGATGCGGTGCATCGGTTGGCGTTGGCGCCGAACTTTGACCAGCGCAATCCGGGCGCCGACACCTTCGTCACGGTGGTGATGGAGCAACTCTGCGGTCTGTCGGTCGACAAGCAGCGTCGCGAGCTTGAGTTCGGCAAGAAGATGTACGACGGCGCGCAGACGCGCTTCCTTGGCGGCGAAGGTCGCACGCAGAGCGACGTGGTCAAGCTCGCTGTGCAGAGCGAGAGCTTTGCGCGGCATTACTTGACGCGCGAGCACGAGCGCCTTGCGCATGCGAAGGCTGATCCGCGTGCCTTGGCGCAATGGACCAAGCGCTTTCAAAAAGACCCGCGCGAGTACCCCTTGTTGGTGCGCGAGTGGTTGTCGGGTGAGTCTTTGGAACGTCGGCTGGCGACGCGCCGCCCGATCTCCAATCGCGTGTGGGCGCGTAGCCTGCACGTGGACTTGCTCGAAGCCGAGCCCACGCGCGAACAGACCGAGCCGATGCGCCAAGCACTCGACTCGTTGGCCGATCCGGCGCCGCTGCGCAGCGTGATGGCGCGGCTGTTGTTGGATGGCGGCAAGGCCAAGATCGAACCGCTGGGCAGTGATCGTGCAGCATGGGCACGCGCTCAGTGGTTGCGCGTGCTGGGGCGCGAACCGCGTGCGGACGAGTTGACGGCCGTGGTGGACGCTTTGGCGCAGCCGGCGTGTCGTGTGGAGACGGTGCTCTATGCGCTCGTGACGAGCGAGGAAGCGGCCAGTTACTGATGAAGCCAGAGGCACAATCGGTGTACACGCGGCGCTCGGTGCTGCAAGGCGCGGCTGCAGGTGCAGCAGGCTTGTGCTTGGCACAGGCGCGTCTGGAAGGCGCGACATCGCCGGCGCTGCCCGAGCGCAAGACCAAGCGCGTGGTGCTGGTGGCCTTCGCTGGTGGTGTGCGCACCAAAGAGACCTTCGGCAAGCCGGACAATGTGCCGAACCTCATGCGCATCAGCGAGCGCGGCGTGCTGTACACCCGCGCGCGCTCGGCGAACTTGGGGCACTACGGTGCGGCGCTGTCGATCTTCACGGGCATCGCCGAGCAGCGTGGCATTCGCGAGAACTCGCGCGGCAACGATCCCACGGTGTTCGAGCTGGTGCGCAAAGAGCTGGGCTTGGCCAGCAACGATGTGTGGATCACCACTGCCGGTGGCGCACAACAGGTGAACTACAGCCACAGCGTGCACCCGGATTACGGTGCGCGCTTTGGTGCGACGACGCTCGATGGAGATGGCGTCTTCAATCGCGAGTTCCGCTCGTTGCTTGAGCGCTACGGGCGCCCACGCGAATGGCCGCAAGGTGAGAAGGATGCCTTGGTGCAGGTGCGGCGGGCCTTGTCGGGCGGTGGAACGGAGGCCGAGCAGCGCCGCGCGAACAGCGAGCGTGTCGAGCAGTGGATCTTGTCCGAGCTGACGCGCGGCACGGCTGAGATGACGGGCGCGAATGCTGCCGATGCCAAGGCGCTGCGCTTGGCGCGCAACCTTGTCACGCTCTTCAAGCCGAAGCTGACGGCCGTGGTGCTGCAAGAGGCGGACATGGCGCACGGGAACTATGGCGGGTATGTGGAGGTCGTGCGTCGCAACGATGCTGCGATCGGTGAGTTGTGGACGGCCATCCAAGCCGATCCTGAACTTGCGGCCACGACTGCGTTGGTCGTGGTGCCCGAGTTCGGCCGCGACCGTGATTTGAACTCGCGCCGCGGGCTCGATCACGGCGATGGCAGTGATGAGCTGAACTATGTCACGTGCTTGTGTGCTGGGCCTGACATGCAACGCGGCCTCATCGTCAAGGACGAGGTGAGCGTGGTCGATGTGGCGCCCACGGTGTGTGACCTACTTGGTGCCAAGGGACGCGGTGGTCGCAAGCTGCCGCAGTTGTACAGCTAGCCCGTGTCGAGCGCAGGACTGGGTTGGATCGCGGGCGTGTGCTTGAGCGTGGCGGCTTGGCTGTCACCAGCCACTGTTCAAGGTGCTGGCCAAGATACTGGCGCTGCGCCGGCTACTGCACCTGCGCAAGGATGCCTGGCGTGTCATGCGGGCATTGAAGAGATGCACCCGCAAGCTGCGCTGTCGTGCGTGGATTGTCATGGCGGGAACGCGGACGGTCGCACCAAAGAGGAAGCGCATGTGCCCGGCAGAGTGTCGCGTGGTGAGGACGAGCGCGTAGCTCCGATGGATGCCGATCTGGCGCGCCGTCGTTTCGAGAACCCGATGGACTTGCGCGTGGTGCAAACGACCTGTGGCGGTTGCCATGCGGATGCGTTGGAGCACCTGCGCATGAGCCTGCACGCCACGACGGCGGGACACTTGACGGATGGCTACTACGAAGTGGGCGCACGCAAGGACAAGGGCGGTGCCTATGCCGTGTTTGCCACCGGGAGCTTTCCGCAAGTGCCGGAGTTCAAGTCGCCCAAGTCTGTCGATGATCTGGCGGCTCACTTTGGTGACCTGACGCGCAAGGAGTGTTTGCAGTGCCACCTATGGTCCGAAGGTCGTGCCGTGCGCGGCCGCGTGGGCTTTGATGGCGAGTACCGCGGCGAAGGTTGCGCTGCTTGTCATGTGCAGTACGCCCATGACGGCTTGTCAATTTCGCGTGACAGGACCGTCGATCGCAACGAGCCCGGTCACCCGCTCAAGCATTCTATGTTGCGTGCTGCGCCCACGGAGACATGCACAAGTTGCCACTGGGGAGACGCCACGATTGGCATGAACTTCCGCGGTTTGGCGGCGTTGCCGCCCGGTGCGCCTGCGGGGCCTGATATCCCTGGCACCACAGCGCAGCTGTCGCATCGTCAGTACTTCTTGCAGGACAGCGCGACGTTGCCGCCGGATGTGCACCACCAACGCGGCATGCACTGTGTCGATTGCCACACCGTCAACGACATCATGGGTGATGGCGAGCTGCATGGACACATGGAGCAGGCGGTGGAGATCGATTGCCGCGATTGTCACGGCGACTTTCAGCAAGCAGCCACGCTGGTGACGCAGCGCGGCACGCAACTCAAGCACCTGCGGCGCGAGGGCGAGGCGGTCATCCTGACCTCGAAGGTGGATGGCAAGGAGCACTATGTGACGCAAGTGGTGCACTTGCTCGATCCGCGCCACGAAGATTACAGCGCCAAAGCAGCCGCAGCGATGAACCAGCATCACGCAGGCATGACCTGTCATGCCTGCCACAATGCATGGAATCCCAACTTCTTGGGCTTTCACTTTGATCGCAACGAGTCGCTGACGCAGCTCGATCTGTTGACGGGACGCCGCACGCCCGGACGAGTGACCACACAAGAGAAGGTGTTTGCTACCTGGAAGAGTTTGTACCTCGGGCTCGATGAAGAAGGCCGTGTAGCGCCGTACTTGACCGGCTTCTCCACGATGGGTTCGTACACCGACGCCAGCGGTGAGCGCGTGGTTGACCAACGTCTGCCTGTGACGCAGGCGGGATTGTCCGGCATGACGATGATCCATCACCAGATGCACACCACGCGCAAAGAAGGGCGCAGCTGTGTGGATTGCCATCGCGCGAGCGAGGTCTATGGCACTGGTTCCGGTGCGTTCGAGCTGGCGCGTCAAGTGATGTATGTCGCCGATCGGCGCGGGATCGAAGCGGTGGCGTTGGATCGCACGCGCTTGGTGGGGTCGGCCGCGCTGGGCAAGTGGGTCTTGCCAGATGTGGTCGATCTAGCACTCGATTGTGATCCGCTGCAGGGCGAAGGACGTTGGCTGTACGCCAGCGAAGGCGGGCACGGTGTGCATGTGCTGGATGTACGCCAGCCCACGGCTCTGCGTCATGCGGCCTTTCTCGCCACCATCCAGCCGCGTGGGCTTGAGTTGGCTGGCGATCGTTTGTACGTCGCGGATGGACCGGGTGGCTTGTTGATCGTGGATGTCAGTCAGCCCGCGGAGCCGCGTGTGCTGGGCCGTGCTCCTACGCTGGACGCACAAGCCGTCAAGGTGCGTTGGCCGCATGCGTACGTTGCCGATGGTGCTGGTGGCTTGTGGATCTTGGATGTGCGTGCGCCCATTGCACCGCGTGTGGTGGGTGGCTTGCCGCTGACGACAGAGGGCGAGCCGGCGCGCATCTTGGATCTGGATGTGCTCTTTCAACCTTCGCGTCCCAAGGATGGTGGACGCACCACAGCACGTCGCTTGGTGGCCTGCATCGATGAGCGTCAGGGCTTGATCCTTGTGGATGCGACGGAGCCTGCGCGCCCGCGGCGCTTGGGTGAGGCCAAGCGCGTGCCCGACAACTCCACCAGCACATGGCGCGCGGTCGTGCTGCAGCCGAAGGTGGATCTTGCCGATCGCCAAGGTGGCACACGCACGGTCGAGCGTGACTATGCCTATGTGCTCGAAGAGCGCGGCGGTGCGAATCCTACTTCGCGTGTGCTGTTGATGGATGTGAGCGAAGGCGAGCGCGCGCGGCGTGTGGGCGTGATCGGTGCGGGGTCCAGCAGCGAGATGCTGACGCTCGCCAATGTCTACAACGCGCCCTTCGTGCAGACGATGTTGC
>CAIKQM010000658.1 GCA_903829565.1 uncultured Planctomycetota bacterium | reverse complement strand
TCACGGCTGCCAAGGCGGAGCCAGCAGTCGACGCTTGCCGTCAAGAGAACGCGACAGTCCACCATCGCCATCCAAGGTGATGAGGTCGCGATCCCACAAGCGACACGTCACTTGCTTGTGGCGTTGGTCCAGACCCTCGCAGTAGTTCGTGTAACTGCAGCGCCGCACTTCGTGCTCGCGGCCTAGCTCGGCCTTGCGCCACCAATCGGGGTCAGCCAGCGTTTGGCGCGCAGCAGCAACAAGATCACAGTCACCTGTTTGTAGCGCGCGCTCTGCCAACGCCATGTGGTCGATGCCACCAGCGCCTACGATCGGTGTCTGCCAGCCGCCCGCGCGCACATGCGCGCGAATGGCCCGCGCCAGCGGCAAGTTGACACCGCGCGGGTCCCCATGCGACTTGATGGTCGGCATGCACGCGTGGCCGCTGGGGCCGGTGTACGGATAGGCGGCTTCGCCCACCTTGGGTTGGCGTGCATCCTCGAACTTGCCACCGCGACTCACCGACACGAACTCGACGCCAGCTTGCGCGAACCACAAGGCATAGTCCTGTGCATCGTCGATGGTTGAGCCACCGGCGATCGCTTCGTCGCCCAGCAAGCGCACACCCACGACAAAGTCGGAGCCCACCGCGGTGCGCACGGCGGCGAGGACTTCCAGAGGCAAGCGCGCACGCGCAGCTCGCGTCCCACCATAGCCGTCCGTGCGCTCATTGCGCCGCGACAAGAAGCTCGCCAGCGTGTAGGCATGCGCGCAATGCAACTCGACCCCATCAAAGCCCGCTGCGCGTGCCCGTCGCGCCGCCGCAGCGAACAACGCCGGCAGCGTCTGCGGCAAGGCTTGGATGTGGGCTTGCTGTGTGTCGGTGACACGCTCGCGCCAACCCATCTCCAGCTCTTCGACTTCGCGCTCGTCCAGCACCCGCAGCAGGTCTGTGTGTGGCAGCGCGAGTGCCGCTTCGCGCAGCTCCGTCTCGGTCATGTCAAGCCATTGCGACGAGCCTGTGATGGCGCACAAGCGCTCGCGATGCTGGGACTTCAGCTGCCAGAAGCGCCGCACCCACACGGCTTTCTCTGGCCGGCGACGAATGGCGAGGAAGTCGATCAACTGCACGAAGAGCCGTGTGCGGCCTTGTGACGCCGCGCGCACCGTATCCGTCAAGCGCCGCAGCCCCGGCACATAGTGATCCGCGCTGATGCGCAGCAGGGGGCCGCTCTTCACATCACGCACGCCTGTTGCCTCGACCACCAAGGCGCCGGGCTGGCCTTGCGCAAAGCGCTCGTACCAAGCCAACACCTCGGGCGTGGCCTCGCCTGCTTCGTTGGAACGCCAGGGCACCATCGCGGGCACCCAGCTGCGGGTGTGCAGGCGCATGGAGCCAAAGGTCAGCGGTTGGAACAAGAGCGGTGTGGTCACGGAGCCATTGTGCAGGCACACTGCCTACATGCAACGCGTGGCTTTGGTGACGGGTGCGGGTCGTGGCATCGGAGCGGCTGTGGCGCTGCGCTTGGCGCGCACCGGCACGGCAGTCCTGTGCGCGGCGCGCAGTTTGGAGTCGGTGCACGACACGGCGGATGCGATCCTCGCCGCCGGTGGCACGGCGTGGGCTGTGCACTTGGATGTCACGGACCCGCTGACCTTTGATGATGCGATTGCCGAGCACGGTGAGGCCATTGAGCGTCGTGGCGGCATCGCGTGGCTCATCAACAACGCGGGCATTGCCGAGACGGCGCCATTCTTGCGCCATGGCCGCGAGACAGGTGTAGACCTGTATGAGAAGCACCTGCGCACGAACTTCCACGGCCCACGGCGGTTGATTGAGCGCTTTGCGCCCGAGATGTTGGAGCGCGGTCACGGCCGCATCATCAATGTGGCCAGCAGTGCAGGCTTGCGCGGGTACCCGTATGCGGCAGCGTATGTGGCGAGCAAGCATGCCTTGGTGGGCTACACCCGCTGTGCTGCTGCGGAACTTGCCGGCAAAGACGTGACCATGAATCTGGTCTGCCCGCACTATGTGGACTCGCCGATGACCGAGCAGACGGTGGCGCGCATTGTCAAGAAAACTGGACGGCCGGCCGCGGAGGTGCGCGAGTTCCTCGCCAAAGAGAACCCGGGTGGCAGCCTCGTGTCGTGCGAGGAGATCGCAGACGTGGTGGCGCGCCTGTGCGGTGGCGATGACAATGGCATGCTGGTCGAGCTGATTGGCGGTCGCGGCTTGATCCCGGACGCGCAAGCCGAACAATGGCGGGCGCTATGAAGCTCACTCTCGTGGAACCGGATGGCTGGAAGGCGCCCAAGGGCTACGCCAACGGCGTGCTTGTCGAAGGGGCAAGCAAGCTGCTGCATGTCGCGGGCCAAATCGCGTGGGACGCCAACCAGCAGCTCGTGGGGCGCGGTGACTTCGCGGCGCAGTTCGAGCAAGCACTCGCCAATGTGTGCGCGGTGGTGCGCGCGGCCGGCGGTGAGCCCGCGCACCTCGTCAAGATGACGGTCTACGTAGTCGACAAGCGCGCGTACCTCGCGGCGGTCAAGCCCTGCGGTGATGCATGGAAGCGCCATGTGGGCCGTCACTGGCCTGCCATGGCGCTGGTGCAAGTTGCCGATCTGCTTGAAGACGGCGCGCTGGTCGAGATCGAAGCCGTCGCCGCGTTGGCTTAGCGGCTCAGAACACCCACTCCACGCCGAAGACCGCGTTGATGCCGGGCGCATCGAGGCCCGAACCGTGCATGCGATAGGCGCGGTCGAGGATGTTGTGCAGGCCCACACTCCAGCGCGAACCTGCGTTGTTCCCTAGCGGCCCGCCCACATCCAGATCCAGTCGCGCCCAGCCCGGTGTGCCATTGGGATCGATGCGCGGATCGAGCTTGTCTTCGGGGCTCAGCTTGTCTTGATCGTCGGCCGCAACGAACGACAGCTCGCCCCAGTGCACGACCGTGTCAGGCTTGGACGGTTCGTACTCGAGTGACAGCTCGCCTACCAACGGCGGCACGCGGCGGAAAGGCACGTCGTAGCCAGGCGCCGTGCCCGTGGCGGGGTTGATGGTCTCGTCGTACTGCTTGCCCTCGGTCCAAGCGACACCTGCGCCCAAGCTCCAGTCCGACTCGGGACCAGACAGCTTGCGCGACGCCTGTACTTCGAATCCGTACAGCGACGCCCGCCCCACGTTATCGCGCTGGTACGTGTCATCGCCACCTACGCCGGGCGTGCCACCATCATTGACCAGTCGTGCGCCAATCGCATCGGACAGGCCGGTATGCCACACGGCGACCGAAGTCTTCCAGACAGGGTTGTTCCAGTCGACCGACAGTTCGCCAGTCAAGCTCTGCTCGGACTCGAGGTCGGGGTTGGCGATCGTTTGACCACCAAAGGTCGTGCTGTTCTTGGCGAGGTCGTCCATGTGCGGCGCGCGGAAGCCTTGCGCCACCATGGCTGTGACACGCAAGCCTTGCGCCACCTCACGACCGACCTGGAGGCTGGCGGTGAGGTCGTCAAAATTACCGGACACGGGGTCACCGCCAGCCGGACCGGCGGTGAACTCATCAAAGCCAAAGCCCACATACGACCAACGCACACCGGCCACGACATCGAGCGCGTCGAACGCACGCCACTCGTCCATCGCGAACAAGCCAGCCGTCATGTAGGTCGAATTGGGCGCAAACGGTGGCACACCTGCAGTCTCGACGCCAGTAGCGACCGCTTGATTGACGCGATCACTCTTGATGGCTTCAGTCTCCAAGTCCACCCCCCAAGTCAGGAGGTGGTCTTCGGCAAGCGCCTTCTTCCATTCCGCGCTCATGCCAAGGCCTAGAGTGTCTTCAGACTCAAAGCTGCGTGTGCCACTCGGGGTGCCAGTTGTCGTGTTTTGGTTGCGCAGCTGACGGTCCTCGGCGTAGCGCCGCGCATACCAGCGCATTTGCATACGATCGGAGAGCAGGCCCGGACTGGTGTCATTCCACTCCAGTACTGCTGCGCTGGAATGTTGCTTCGTAAAGATGAACTCCGCGCTAGAAGGGAAGGTCTGGCCGAAGCCGACATTCATGCGGTCGGTGCGCGGAACATCGTGGTCAACTTTGCGGCGGGCTGTAAGTGTCAGAGTCCGATAGGGGTCAGGCCTGCGCATCCAGGTGCCGAACTGTGCGTCTGAGGTGTAGCCAGTGTTCTCAATCTCACCGTCGCCGGACTCCAACTCGTTCCAGTTCTCGCCCGTGATGTTGGCGTACCAGCCGTACTCTGCATTCGCGCCCGAGGCATGCACCGAACCGCGCCAGCCCATGTTGGCTGTCTGGAATACTTGACTCGTGCCAACCTCAAGGCCTTCAGGGCGATCCTTGGCGTCCGCGCTGCCCGGCGCACGGCGCTTGGTCCAGATCAGCACCGCGCCTCCTACGGCATCGGAGCCATACAACACCGAAGCCGGGCCGCGCACGACTTCCACGCGCTCGACAATGGCGGGGTCAATGGTGTTGAGCGACTGGTTGGGCCCCGTACGCGTCGTGCCATCGTTGAGGCGCACGCCGTCGACCACGATCAACACGCGCTCACCGATCAGGCCACGCAGGATTGGCGCGCCACCGCCCGCATTGGTCTCTTGCAAGAAGGTGCCCACGCCCGCCGCCTTGGCGATCATGCGCGGCAGCGTCCGTTCGCCGGTGCGTCGCAGGTCTTCCGCCGAGAGGACGGTGGTCGAGGCAGCCGAACGGGGGACCGTCTGCTCCGCGCGCGGGGCGGTGATGTAGGACTCGGTGACGGGCGGCGTGTCTTGTAGGAACATGGCTACGGTCTAGGTGCCGTTCCGCGCAGGGCCGCTAATGAAAAAGCGACTTGCCGCAGCAAACAGGGGAGGGTGGTGCCCACGCTAGGGCTCGAACCTAGGACCTGATGATTAAGAGTCACCTGCTCTACCAACTGAGCTACGTGGGCCCTGTTTGCGGGCGATGACTCTAGCGTCCCTTTGCGCGGATTTCAAGCCTTCGGTGACAGGTCGGGGTTTGGCGGCCAAGCCACTTCCTGCGAACATAGGGCTGCATGAATCCGCAGCACTTTCGCTATCACGAGGAGGACGGGGTCGCCGTCGTGCGCTTGGACCGGCCGGAGCGTCTCAACGCTTTGACCTTCGAGTCGTATCGGGAGCTGACGGACACCTTCCTTGCGTTGCGCGCGCGGAACTCGGTGCGTGCGGTGCTGCTGACCGGGACAGGGCGCGCCTTCTGCTCGGGCGGTGACCAGAAGGACATCATCGCGCGTTTGCTTGAGGCGGATGCCGCGCAGGTGCAGGCCTTCACACGCATGACCTGCGACTTGATCGCGAACATGCTGCGCCT
>CAIKQM010000657.1 GCA_903829565.1 uncultured Planctomycetota bacterium | reverse complement strand
CGATGGACGCCTTGACTGTCTCGGACGCTTCATGGGTCGTGACGGTCAACGGCGTGGCACCGGAGTTCGACCCCGAGCCCGTCGCCGCTTCGTTGGCTGGCGTGCAGGAGGACGCGCGCGTGTGGCGCTGGCGCAGCGTCGATGACGACGGTGTGGCGCGTTCGTTGGGCACCGGCAGCGATGTGGCGGTCGTGCTCTCGCCCAGCGGCGAGCCCATGCGCGACGAGGAAGGCAATCAGTTGCCCTCGTTCACGCTGGATTTTGAGACCTCGCGCGTGTCGGCGCCTACGGAGGCGTACATCGACTACGACGGTGGTCGTGTGGATACGATCGGGATCGAGTCCCTGACTGGGCCCGCGGATTTGGCACTGACTGTGCTGTGTCCGGATGCGGTCGCAGGGGATCGTCTTTCGGTCTACATCTACGGCCGCGACCCCGCTGTGGAGACGAGCGCACCGCTCGTGTCGCTATACCGCGATGTGCTCATGAGCGAGCCGTACACCACCTTCGTGTTGACGGCGGCGGACCTCAATCTGTTGTCGAGCACGTCCCCGATCACAGCGCGCGTCAAGGAAGGCACCGTGGATTTCGCCTTCTCCGTGCGCCGCGGTTCCGATCAGACGCCGGTCAAGGCGATGGATACGGACCTTGACCGCTTGGGGCGTCAATCGGTCACGCTCGACCTGACGGCCCCGACTTTGGTGGGCTTTGGCACAAGCGGCACCGAGCGCAGCACCTTCCGTTCGGATCAGCGCGATTTGTGCGTGATTGGCCGTGGCAGCGAAGCGATTGCCTCGGCGCGCGTCGTGGTGGATGCCCTGAGCAACGAAGCCAATGAACGCGTGTTGGGTGCGGATGACAGCGGCTTGTTCTTGGCGGCTCCTGTGCGTGGCTTGGGTCCCAAGGCGTCCGGTTTGCTTGACGCGCCGGTGAGCTTTGAGCTGGTGCTGCGCGACCGCGCGCGGAACCCGTCCTTGCCGATCACTGCGACCTTTGAGCAGCGTGCCGTGGCGAATCTCGGCACGAACATCAGCGAGGAGTTGGTGGTCGAGGTGTACGACGCGCAGACGCTGGCGCCTATTCCGAGCGCTACCGTGCGGGTGCACGAGCACTTGCCGCCGGGCTATGTGGAGATTGGTGCTGGGGGCGTCACGGACATCAGCGGCCTTGCCACGGTCGAGCCTGCTCTTTTCAGTGATGCCTCGATCCTGACCATCGATGCAAACGGCTACGGCTTGGTGACCATCGATGGCGTCACGGGTGCGCGCGTGAGCATCGGCTTGATGCCCAACACTGCCAGCACTCCCACGCTGTCCGGTTTGGTTGTCAGTCAAAATCCCTTGACAGCCTCTACCTTGCTGACCAAGCAGGTGCGTGACACGCGTCAAGACGAGCGCGCCGCCAGCGGTGCGGTGGCAGGGTGCACGCAGTCCATTCCGAACCAGCGCTTGGAGTGCGCCTTCGGTCCGCTCAGCATCCGCGGCCGGCGCACGGGTGCGCTCACCGCCTTTGTGACCACGCCCGCAACTTCGGCGCTGACCTTTGTGCCGGAACTCTTCCTCAACGGCTATGGCCTGTCCCTGCCTTTGGCGGCTCCTGCCGGTGGCGCGCAAGGTGGACTGGTGCTGGACGTGGACCCGTTGTTCAGCGATCCCGACTCGGCGCCGGAGAATGTGCCCTTTGAGCCCGCGGCCTTCGCCGTCACACCTCTGCCGGGAAGCTTGCTCACCCTGAGTGGCGCTCCCGGCGTGCGGGTGGATGCTCTGGTCCCGGGACTTGCCGGGGCGCTGCCCGTCGGCCTTGGACAGGCCTTCAGCACCCTGCCCAACACCTACGGCGTGCGGTCTGCGGCGACGGGTGCGGCTAGTCCGCTCGGTAGCTATGTGCTCGACGGCATGGTTGAGGAAGACCTGTTCGTGCGCGTAGATGCGGCCTACACCAGCGGGGCGAGCGCCTATGTGCGCCCGCGGGTGTCCACCGCGCCCCTGACGACGGTCTTCAGCGAGCCGCCCGCCGACCCGGCCGCTATCACCCTCGGGACAGCGGTGAACACCTCGGCCTATGACCTGCAGTACACCAATCCCTTGCCCACAGCCGGGGTGCACAAAGTGACTTTGCTGGGCACGCCAGGCCGGACGTGGACGGTGTACGCGCTCGATGGCCTCGACAAGCTAAAGGATCCGTTCGATGCGACGGTGCGCCTGCCGCTGCCTCTCGTCGGCGAGGGTGGCACCCTGCCGCTGCCGTTCCTCGACGAAGGCGGCTACACGGCCGTGTTCGAGTCGGTTTCGTGGGAGACCTACAACCCGCGCGACCTGAGCTTTGCGGACTTGGAACGCGAGTCCACGGCGGGGGTGCGTTCGCGCAATCTCGCTCTGACCTTGCGAGTGCCTTGATCCGCACGCTGTGACTTGTATGCTCGCCCTCACGTGGCCATGCAGGCAGCGCGAACGGTTCGCGCGCCGAATCATGTCCACGCCGCAGGTACCACCGTGATCCGCTCGCTTTCTGCCGCCCTGTCGCTCTCCACTCTGTCGTTCGTCGCCCTGACCATGGTTGCCGCCTCGTGCACGCAACTGCCCAAGCCTCCGGGCGGGGAAGTGCGTTCGAGCGGCTCCGCGCTGTTGGACCAGCGTAGCCCGCTCGAGATTGTGGTGGCTCCCGTCGAAGGTGCCAACGCAGCCGGCGGCAACGGTGCTGTGCCGACCGAAGACTTGCGCGCTGGGTTCCAGCAAGCGTTGATCGCGCGCCGCTACAGCCCGATTGCTCTGCGCTATGTCGACAAGAAGGTGGTCGACGCTTCGTATTCGGCCGGTGCTTTGTCCGAACAAGCGGTCTTCCAAACCAAGGTCACGCGTTTTGACACGGCGCTCTTTGACACCAACGGCGCCATCCATGTCGCGCTGACGGTCAAGATGGTCGATGCCGCTGATGGCACGGTGCTGTGGACCGGCAGCGTGGATCGCCGCTACGACTTCAGCGCCAACAAGGACCAGTACGCGACCTCCTCGGCGCGCATGCGTGCGGCTTGCGAGTACATCACTGCCGAGGTGCTCGAGGCTCTGCCGGCCCGCAATCCGATGCCCGGGTACGCCACGAACTGAGGCTATCGCTGCCACAGGGCCCCTCGCTGGCATTGGGAGGGGCCTTCTGGTATCGTCTTCGCGCCTCAAACGAGGCCACGAGGTGAGGCGTGCACTCCTCACCGCACCCTGTTCTGGAGCGCCTTTCTCTGGGACCCGGGCAAGTCAACACGCACAGGCAGCGCCGTCTCACCTACCTAGCCGAGGCGGACCAAAGGACCATGCCGATCACCGTCGAACAGAAGCAAGTCATCATCCAGAAGTACGCAACCAAGCCCGGGGACACTGGTTCGCCCGAAGTGCAGGTTGCGCTGCTCAGCGCCACGATCAACCACCTGACCGAGCACTTGAAGGTGCACCGCAAGGACTTCACCTCGCGTCGCGGTCTGTTGGTGATGGTCGGTGCCCGCAACAAGCTGCTCAAGTACCTGCGCACCACCGATGTGGCGCGCTACCAGTCGCTGATCGAGCGGCTCGGCTTGCGCGGCTGATTGGATGCACTCGCAACGCGGCCTGCCCTGAGTGCAGGCCGCGTGCATTAGTCCACAGAGCATGCACTGCTTCAGAATGCACTCGTGCTGCTGCCTGCGAGGCGCGCCTTGTCCTCCCGACGCTATGCACCCCGTACAAAGTTTTTGACAAACGTAGAGACGTAACGAGAGACGAAGAGAAAGCAATACGAATGAGCCATCATCCCCTCCCGATCACTGTGGAGACGACCGTCGGCGGAGTCCGACTGGTGCTGCAAACTGGGCAAGTCGCCCGTCAGGCCCACGGCGCCGTGATCGCCACCCTCGGCGGCACGATGTGCTTTGCGGCCGCGTGCGTCGGCCCGCAGCGCGACGACATCGACTTCTTCCCGCTGACGGTGGACTACCGCGAGAAGACCGAAGCCGCGGGCAAGATCCCCGGCGGCTTCTTCAAGCGCGAAGGCCGTCCGACCACCAAGGAGACGCTGACCATGCGTCTCATCGACCGCGCCATCCGTCCGTTGTTCCCGGACGAGTTCACGCGCGAAGTGCAGGTCATGAGCCACACGCTGTCGTACGACGGCTCGACCAACCCCGACGTGTGCGCGATGATCGCGGCCTTTGCCGCTGTGCGCATCAGTGGCGTGCCGTTCAAGGCGACCCTGGGCGCGGTGCGCATCGGTCACCTCGATGGCAAGCTGTGCGCCTTCCCGCCGGATGAACGCCGTCGCGAAGAGTCGCGCTTGGACCTCGTCGTGGCCGCCCACAAGGCCGGCTTCAACATGGTGGAGTCGAGCGCTAAGGAACTCTCCGAAGAGGAGATGGTCGAGGCTCTCCAGCTGGCTCAAGAGGTCATCAACGGCATCATCGCCGCGATCGACGAGCTGAAGGACAAGGTGGCGCGCCAGCAGATGGACTGGACCGCACCGGTGGTCGACGAGACCTTGAAGAGCCACTGCGCCGCCTATGCAGCGCGCTTGGATGCCGTGTTGCCGACACCGGGCAAGCACGAGCGCTACTCCGCGATCGACGCGCTCAAGAAGGACTGCGTCAAGTCGTGGATCGCCGCGGGTGCCGCCGACGATGCCAAGAACCGCGAAAAGGAAGCCAAGAAGTACTTCGGCAACCTCGTCACCGAGCGCGAGCGGGAGTTGATCCTGCAAGGCAAGCGCGTCGACGGTCGTACGAATGACGAGATCCGTCCGATCACCATCGTTCCGAACTTCATCCCGCGCCAGCACGGTTCGGTGCTGTTCACGCGTGGTGAGACGCAGGCCATGGTGTCGTGCACCCTCGGCACGCCGGATGATGAGCAGATCATCGACGGCATCGAATCCGAGTACAAGAAGGCCTTCTACCTGCACTACAACTTCCCGCCCTACAGCGTGGGTGAGACCAAGCGTTTGGGCGGCCCCGGCCGTCGCGAAATCGGTCACGGCATGCTGGCCGAGCGTGCATTGGCGGGCGTCATGCCGGCTAAGGCGCGCTTCCCGTACACGGTGCGCATCGTGTCGGACATCACGGAGAGCAACGGCTCGTCCTCGATGGCCTCGGTGTGCGGTGGTTGCCTCTCGATGATGCTCGCGGGCGTGCCCGTGGCACAGCCGGTGGCGGGCATCGCCATGGGCCTCATCACCGATGGCCAGCGCTACGTCATCCTGTCGGACATCATGGGTTCGGAAGACCACCACGGGGACATGGACTTCAAGGTTGCGGGTACCGGTCGCGGTATCACGGCCTTGCAGATGGACCTCAAGATCGACTCGGTCTCGCAAGCGCAGATGAAGGAAGCGCTCGAGCAGGCCAAGGCCGGCCGCAAGCACATCCTCAAGGAGATGCTCAAGGCTGTGCCGCGTCCGATGAGCGACATCAGCGACTTTGCGCCGCGCATGGAAGCGCTGCAGATCCCCGGCGAGAAGATCGGCTTCTTGATCGGCCCGGGTGGCAAGACCATCAAGGCCCTGCAAGAGCAGTACAAGGTGCGCGTGTCGGTGCTCGACGACACGGGCAATGTGCAGGTCTTCGGCAACGATTCGCGCATGGTCAAGGACTGCGCCAACGCGATCCGTTCGATGTGCGAAACGCCCAAGATCGGCACGCGCTACACCGGTACGGTCAAGTCGATCCGCGACTTCGGTGCGTTCATCGAGATCCTCCCGGGCGTGGAAGGCTTGTGCCACGTCAGCGAACTGGCCGAAGGCTATGTGGAGCGCGTCGCAGACGTGATCCAGCAAGGCCAGCAGATCGAAGTTGTGATCATCAACGTGGATGATCGCGGCAAGATCAAGCTGTCGGCCAAGGCCGCGACGATGGCGACCTGAGCCAGGCGACTACTCGGTCTTCATGACGCGCCGTGGATCACCACGGCGCGTCTCATTTTTGTCTGGAGAGCGGAAAGGTCTTCACTTCATCCCGTGGGCTGCACGATCTACGCACGAGGGGGGTAGAGGCATGGGTTGGGGGACTTATGCAGGCAACGGGATTTTTTCGCCTGTTAGCTGTGGCCACGACGGATGTTTGGTACAACGAGAACGGATCCCGAGCCGTCAGCGGCATCCACAGGTTCCTTGTCGCGCTGGGCGCGAGAGGGACGGAAGCCAGCTGACCGCGACCGCGATCGACCGTTCTGCCGTTTGCACCACGACCGAGTCCCGTTCCATGACCCAGCGCATCCTCTCCATCGCCCTCCTTGCCTTCCTCGCCGTGGGTGCCTCCGCTGCTGGAGTGCCGCAGGCCGATGCACGCACCTCTGTTGTAACCACCGCTGTTGCGGCTGCGAGCTACGCGGGCTGGCAGGTGGACAAGAGCGACAACATCTGCGGTTTGGATGATGCGCGTCAGTTGTCGAACCCGGTGGTGGTGGATTACGACCGCTTGATGGGCGCTACGCCCGAGATGAAGCGCCTCAAGGACGAGAAGATCGATCCGAATTCGTCGGAGGGCATCCAGTTGCGCCAGAAGGCGGTGGATCGCATCCGCGAGAAGTGTGAAGCCCTGCGTGTGCAGAAGGGCTACTGCAGCGTGTGGAAGACGGCCCGCCATTCGGACGGTCGTGCGATTGCCGATGTGACGGACAGCGTGATCGCACTCTTCTGAGCGTGCTTCGCGCAGCCTCTATGTACGTGCGTGCGTGCGCCCTCGTTGTAGGCGTGGCGTTGTCGGCGTGCGTGAGTGATCAGCCTTCCGCCAGTGATCAGCCTTCAGGCAAAGAGGGTGAAGCCTCCAAGACCGCTGGTGAGCGCTCGGGCTGGGATCTGCGCGTCTTCGGCGACAAAGATGCCAAGCGTCAGGACGAAGAGGCGATCGCAGCCTTGCGCGAGTTGGTGGAACGCGGTGCCTTGACTCCGGTCGACAGCATGGGGGATGCCGACTTCTCGGACCCTTTGCCCGACGCGAAGAACCCGTTTGATGCGGCAGAGACGGCCAACAAGCCGGCGCCATTGGTCACTCCGCCCACGGATCCGGTCCAAGCGTTCAAGGAGAACCCGTACCTGGTCTTCGGTTCGCGGATCGTGGTCTATCCGTCGAAACAGCTGATTTCCAAGCCGTTTCCTCTGCGCACCGGCACGGGCGCCAAGCTCGAAAAGCTGCTGCGCTTGATCGGTCCGTTCGAGCTGTACGACCAGAAGACCGCGACTGAGCCGCAAAAGCCCACGCAAGTGCGCCTCGATCTCGAGGAGAAGTGGGATCAAGAGAACTTCACCAGCCTGCGCTTGGAGCTGATCGACGATGCCAAGTCGCGCGTGGATGTCGCCGACTGGCTGGTGGTGACAGCTGGATTTGACGCGCTGCGTGAAGTGCAGGACTTCATCAACACCTTCGCCGCGGGTGTGCCGCAGATTGAGATCGAGGCCAAGATCGTCGAGGTGTCAATGACGGATGTGCTCGACATCGGCGTCAAGCCCATCGACAACCAGACGCCCATCTTCGGCTTCCCCGACCACACCTTCGTGCGCGGTCTGAGCTACTCGCTGCCGAACTTCGCCAGTTCGACGGCGGCGAACTCGCTGCTGCAGCTCGGCGGCGTGCAGGACGGTGTCGAGTTCAACGCCATGCTGCAAGCGCTGGCGACGAACGAGAACGTCTCGATCATCTCGCGCCCCAAGGTGGCGGTGCGCGAGGGTGGTCGCGCAGAGATCGTCAACACGATCAAGTTGCCCAACTACAATGTGTCGAGCTTCAACGCCGCCGGTCAGGCGAGTGCCGCGCTCACCTATGAAGAAGTGGGCATCAAGCTCTATGTGATGCCGCGCGTCGTGGGTACGGACACGGTCGCCTTGGCCATCGACATCGAGAACTCCGCGCAGTCGGGCAGCTCGGTCGGCTTCACGCTGCAGAACGGCCAGACGGTGTCGAACCCGATCCTGTCGCGCCGCGCGGCGAAGACCGTGGTCTACCTCGAGCCCGGTCAGGCGGTCATCTTGGGCGGCCTGATCAGCGAGCGGAATGTGAAGGTCGAGAACAAGGTGCCGCTCCTGGGCGACATCCCGCTGCTAGGGCAGATCTTCAGCTCGTCGCTGGACCGCAAGGAACAAACCAACGTGCTGTTCTTCATCCGGCCGCGCATCCTGCAGGGCTCCGACCTCAATCGTGAGTTCTGACCGCGGTCTGGCCCTGTCCTTGCAGGGCGGCAAGCGCCGGTCGGGGAATAGGCTGCGGCCTGCGTCGTCTCTACAATCCCGCCTCGTCCCTACAATGACGAGCGCTCCATGAAGCTTCCGCGCCACCTCGCCGTCTCTGACCCTTCGCGCCGTGGCGCGGCCTTGTTGTTGTCGCTGTTGTTGTTGTTCGTGTTGGTGGCCATCACCATCCAGATCAGCGTCACGACCGGCACCGACGCGCGCGTAGCGCGCAACGACCTGACCATGACGGGCATGGACTTGGCGATCGAGTCCGCCATGCTCCAGATGCAGGAGACGCTCAAGACGGACGGTGAAGGCGCAGGCAGCGACACACCCGCGAGTCCGGCCGAGGCCACCAATCAGGCTGGTGCTGCGCAAGGACAGCAACCCGCGAACGGCCAGGGCACAGCACCCGGCTCTGGCACGGGCAGCCAAGGCTCGTCGGATACGCGCAAGGACGAGTGGGCCACACCGCAGCGCACAGAGATCAACGAGGTGCGCTTGCGCATTCTCGTGGTGGATGAGGACTCCAAGTACAACGTCCTCAACCTTGCCAATCCCGACGACAAGGAAGCGGAAGCAGCCCTCGGTCGTGTGTCACGTATTTTGGACGCGTGCCGTGAGGGCACGGAGCTGGACATCGACTCGCGCACGGCGGAGGAGATGGCGCGCGCGATGCGCGATCACTTGTTGAAGCGCGATGACTCGCGTGTGCCGCGTCCGAAACTTTTGACAGACGACGAGCAGAACCGTGAGCTGGGTTTGCCGCGTTCGTTGCTGGAGTTCGCGGGGCTTTCGCCCTTTGAGCCGATGCACTTTCGCGATGTGCGCGATGTGAACGGTAAGGTGGCGCACTCCATCGGCGCCTTCTTGACGGTTTGGACGGCGCTGTCCACCGCTGGCGAAGCGCTCGGTGTGGCGCGCGCTGGACAAGAGGCCGGAGCGGGTGCTTCCGCAGGGGCCGGGCAAGGCGGCAGCTCTGCACAAGGTGGCTCGAGCACGCAGGGTGGAGCGGAAGCGCAAAGTGGAACGTCTGCGCAGGGTGGCCGTTCGGCTCAAGCAGGCTCTTCGGCAACTGGTTCCACGCAGTCCGGTGCTGGTCAAGGCGGCGCCGGTGCTCAGGCTGGTTCACAGACTGGCACGCAAGCCGGTGGTGCCGCAGGGGCGGCGTCCGGCAACACCAATGGCTCGACCAACGGTGGCTATGGCGTGAATCTGAACACCGCGCCGCCGGCTGTGCTCAAAGGCCTCTTCGATGACCGAGAGGTGGACCCGCGCTTCCTCGACGAGATCATCGAGTACCGCAACCTGGAGGAAGAGGAAGAAGACTCCGGCGCGACCACTACGAGCGAAGAAGAGGCCGAGGAATCTGTGCGCTACGACGAGTGGGGCAATGAGGTGCTCGACTTGCGTGCCTTCGAAGAGCTGGCCGAACTCCAGCAAGTCAGCGGCTACGACAACTTGGAAGGCGCCGCCAAGGATGCATTGACCAAGCTGCTCACGGTGGAGAGCCACGTGTTCAGCGTGTACTTCGTCGCCCGCCGCAACACCTCGGCGCAGGGCGATTTGGACCCCACGGCAGACCCCGAGGAGGCCCGCCGGCGCGAAGAACAGGGCGGCGAGTCCCTCGTGCGGGTCATCCGGGCCGTCTATTGGCGTCGCAAGTCGGATGCAGGCGTCGACATCGTCCCCTTGGTCCGGTGGGAAGTCCTCGACTACCTTCCGATTGAGGTCTTGGACTACCCCGAAGAAGACCGCTAACCTGTGCGCTCGCGCCGTGTCGCAGGGGCATCGGCGCTCCCGTCCCCTCGACCACGACTCGCATCGGATCCTTCATGCCCGCAACTAGCGTGTTCGGCGCCCAATGGGGCGACGAAGGCAAGGGCAAGCTCATCGACCTGCTCGCTAAGGACGCCGACATGGTCGTGCGTTACCAAGGCGGTGCCAACGCTGGCCACACTGTGGTCGTGGGCACGCAGAAGTATGTGCTGCACCTCATTCCGTCCGGGATCCTCAACCCGGGCAAGGTCAATGTCATCGGCAATGGTGTGGCGGTCGATCCGCTCAAGTTCTTGGAAGAGGTCGATGGGCTGCATGCGCGCGGCATCGCCGTCGATGGACGCAACCTGCGTTTGTCGTCGCAGGCGCATGTGATCTTTGAACATCATCGTCGCATCGATGGCTTGTCCGAGCGTTGGCGCGGCGATGGCCGCATCGGCACGACGGGCCGTGGTATCGGCCCCAGCTATGCCGACAAGGCGGCCCGCACGGGCTTGCGCATTGTCGACTTGCTGGACCCGGACCACTGCCGCGTGCGCTTGCGGGCCGCGCTGGCCGAGAAGAACGCGCTGATTGAGCGCGTGCACGGCGAGACGCCGCTCGACTTGGAGGCGCAAGTCGAGCGCTATGTGGCGTTGGGTGCGAAGCTGGCGCCCTTCGTGGGCGACACCGGCCGCGAAGTGCGCGAAGCCTACAAGGCTGGCAAGCGCATTCTGTTCGAGGGTGCGCAAGGCGCGATGCTCGACATCGACGCGGGCACCTATCCGTATGTGACGAGCTCCAATACGGGAGCGAACGGCATCTCGGCCGGCGCGTTGGTGCCGCCGCGTTGGATCAACCATGTGGTGGGCATCGTCAAGGCCTACTGCACGCGCGTCGGCGAAGGCCCGTTCCCCAGCGAGTTGAAGGACGCCATCGGCGATCGCATTCGCAAGCAAGGCAACGAGTATGGTTCCACCACGGGTCGTCCGCGGCGCTGCGGGTGGTTCGATGCTGTCGCCGTGCGGTACGCGCTGGAGATCAGCGGTGCGGATGAGCTGATCGTGACCAACCTCGATGTGCTCTCGGGGTTTGACGAGATCTGCGCTGCCGAGGCTTACGAGCTGAATGGTCGCCGCATGCTGGATTGGCCGGCTGAATTGGCCTCCATCGAAGGTGTGCGGCCGGTCTTCGCGCGCCACAAAGGGTGGAGCGAAGACATCACGGCGGTGCGGCGCTTCGATGATCTGCCGCAGGCTGCGCGCGACTACATCGCGTGGCTTGAGCGCACCTGCCGCGCCAAAGTTGCGATGATCTCCGTCGGACCGGAACGCGACCAAATCATCGACTGCCGCAGGTGAGCCGCATGGCCTTGAGCATCCAGCGTCCCGATCTAGGCGGTCCGTTCCCCGCGCATCTGGCGGTGATCATGGACGGCAACGGGCGCTGGGCTCAAAAGCAGGGCTTCAAGCGCGTGTTCGGCCACGAAAAGGGTGTCAAGGCGGTGCGCACGATCGTCACCGAATGTGCGCGCATGGGCGTGGAGAGCCTGACGCTCTACGCCTTCTCGGTCGAGAACTGGAAGCGTCCTGAGCACGAGATCCGGTTCTTGATGGGCATGCTCGAGCGCTTCTTGATCGACGAGCGCAGCACCTTGATGGAGAACGATGTGCGCTTGCGTGGCTTGGGGCGCCTAGACGACTTGCCTGAGGGCGCTTTGCGCGAGTTGCGCTGTACAGAAAATTTGACAGCGTCCAACACGGGCATGTTGTTGCGCTTGGCCCTTTCGTACGGCTCGCGCACAGAGCTTGGCGATGCGCTCCAGCGCTATGGCGCGGCGGTGTTGGCCGGTCACGAAGATCCCAAGCTCGCGAATGAAGAGACGCTGCGGCGCTACCTGTATGACGCGCACACTCCGGATCCTGATCTGTTGATCCGCACAGCAGGCGAGTTGCGTTTGTCGAACTTTCTGCTGTGGCAGAGCTCGTACACCGAGCTGTACGTCACCGAGACTTGCTGGCCGGACTTTGGGCGCGAGGATCTGCTGGCTGCGTTGCGCGCGTATGCTTCACGCAACCGCAAGTTCGGCGGCCTGAACACACCTGCACCCGCAGGCGGAGCGTGAGGCACATGGGCGCTGCTGGTCAAGCTACTCCCTCGCGCGGCGCCAAGATCTTGCGTCGCACGCTGTCCGGCGGAGCACTCGCGGGCTCGCTCACGCTGCTCTTGCTGTGGTCCAAGACGAACGATCGCGTTGTGCCCATTGCCGTGCTGTTGGTGGCACTGGCTCTCGTGTGGGAAGTGGCGCGCATGGGTAGTTGGGCCTTGGTGGACTTGCTGCCACCGCTGCTGACGGGTGTGCTCGCCGCAGCCTTGTTGGCTCAAGCTCAGTTGGAAGGTCGCGCTATCGTGCTCGATCACGCTCGTGACTTCCCTGATGCGGCCAATGGTGTGCTCGCCCAGAGTTACTGGCGTGATGCCGCCTTTGTGGCCTTGACCGCCTTAGCTGTGCACGCGTTGCAGTCGTTGCGTGCTCCGTTTTGGCCGCGTGCGTGGGCGCGTGGGTTCGCCTTTGCCGGCATCGCGGGCCTGCTCTTGTGGCAACTGGCCGAAGCGCACAATGGACTTGCGGGGTTGCGCTTCGCGGCCCTCGTGATGGGCATCATCAGTGCTGGTTGGTTGTTGCTGGCCTGGCGCCGCTCGGATGTGCGCAGGCGAGCTCTGTTCGTGGGCGCACTGGCCTTGTGGATCCTGCCGCCGCTCTTTGCGCTCGACGGCTTGCGCTTGGACTTCGGCTTAGCCGGCCTCGTGACGCTCTTGGTGGCCTCCAAGATCGGCGACACCTGCGGCTACTACGTGGGTGGTTCGATCGGCAAGACGCATCCCTTCCCGCGCATTTCGCCGGGCAAGACCACGGCCGGCTGTGTGGCCTCGTTGGTCGGGTGCGTCGCGGTCATCGGAGGCTTGTACCTCGCGGGGCTGACCCCTGACGCGCGCTACGGTGTGTGGGGCGTCCTCGTGGGCGCCGCCGTCGTCAATCTCGCCGCGCAAGCGGGCGACTTGTTGGAGTCGTGGGCCAAACGCAAAGCAGGTGTGAAGGACTCGTCCACCTGGTTCGGTCCGTCCGGCGGACTTTTTGACCAAGTCGACAGCTTGTTGCTCACCATCCCAACTGCGGTGCTGGTGTGGCCATTCGTGTTCGAACGTTCGCTGTGAAGCCTGCCTCGGCTTGACGAATCGGAAGGGGCGGGTGCATGATCCACATACCCCACCGGAGCCAACCCGTCTGAATCCCACGGAAATCACCATCCCGCTGCGCTCACACGACGAGGCGATTCTGATCCTCGGCCCGTATGACCGCTATGCGAAGTTGTTGCGGCAAGACCTCGAGATCGAGATCTACACGCGCAAGGGCAATCTCCGGCTCAAGGGCATTGACGAACAGGTCCAAGAAGCGCGACGACGCATCGACCATCTCTTGGGCAAGTCGCGTAAGGGGCGTGAACTGCAGAGTGCTGAGGTCGAGGCGATCCTCTTGGGCAATGACTCGCCGAGTGCGTCTGCGCCGGTGACTACAGCCGTGGCAGGTGGACTGCCCGCTCCGTTGCGCGGCCGTCCGACGCCGTCCTATCGGTTGGTCAAGGGTGGTGATGAAGCGCGCACACGCGTGCCGACCACTCCGCCGCCGCAACCGACCATGATGCGCCAGAATCCGGTGGTGGCGCGCAGCGAGAATCAGCGCCGCTACTTGGAGCTGATGGAGCGTTGCCCGCTGACCTTTGGCATCGGCCCGGCTGGTACAGGCAAGACGTATCTGGCTGTGGCTGCTGCTGTGAAGGCGCTGCGCAGTGGTTCGGTGCGTCGCATTGTTTTGACACGCCCCGTGGTCGAAGCCGGCGAACGCCTCGGCTTCCTTCCCGGTGATGTGCAGCAGAAGCTCAATCCGTACACGCGTCCGCTCTACGATGCGTTCTACGACATGCTTGGCTTCGAGGATGTGCAGCGCATGGAAGAGCACGGCATCATCGAGGTGGCACCGCTCGCGTTCATGCGCGGTCGGACGCTGGCCAATGCCTTCGTCGTGTTGGATGAAGGCCAAAATGCGACCGTGCCGCAGATGAAGATGTTCCTCACGCGCTTGGGTGAGGGCTCGCGCATGGTCGTGACGGGCGACCCGACCCAGACGGACTTGGAGGAACGAGCCCGCTCCGGCCTTGCTGATGCTGTCGCGCGTTTGCGCGGCTGGAAGGACATCGGCTTGGTCGAGTTTGCGCGGGAGGACATCGTGCGCCATCCCTTGGTCGAGGCCATCGTGCGCGCCTACGAAGCACCTGCACGCCGCGACTGATGGCTGCTGCAGCCAAGACACCGGTAGAGGTGTCCATCACGTGGCGCGGCGCGCGCTCTTGGGCCACGCGCGCCCAAGTCCAAGCCGCCGTCACCGCTGCGGCGCAGACCGGTCGCACGCGCCTGCGGCATGTCTCCATTGTCTTCGTGCCAACGCGTGAAATGCGGCGTTTGCATCGCGTGTGGCTGGCGGATCCCAGCGCCACCGATGTGATCACCTTCGATCTGCGTGATGATGGCGAGCAGCAAGAAGGCTCGTGCGATGCCGAGTTGATTGTCGGTGCGGAACATGCACGCCGCGTGGCCAAAGAGCGTGGAGTACCAGCTCTGCGCGAGTTGTTGCTCTACATCGTGCATGGCGTGTTGCATGTGTGCGGCTATGACGACCACACACCGCGCGATCGTCAAGCGATGCGACGCGCGGAGACACGCACGATGCGTGCACTTGGTTGGGCTGATGATCCGTTGCCGCACGATGACTGAGTTGGGAAGTTCTCAACTTGCCTCTTGCATGACACGCTTCCGTTTCGCTTGATGCATGCACGCGACGCGCCGGCCTCCGCAGCCCGCGCGATCCCCGCATGCCGAACCTCGCAGGCCAAGACGCCTCTGTGTCCGCTCTACCCGAGCCAAAGATCCAACGTGCAGCGCGCACGAAGGATCCCGTCGCTCGCCTGTGGCGTGCCTTTCGCCGTAGCGGCAGCGAAACCGAACGCAACGCGTTGGTCGTTCACTATCAGTCGTTCGCGCTCGACATCGTGCGCCGCTTCGCCCAACGCCTGCCGCCTTCCGTGGATCGCGGCGACTTGGAAACAGCCGCCCAAGTGGGGCTCATGAACGCCATCGCGGCCTTCGATGCCGAACGCGGTGTGCCCTTCGAAAGCTACTGCGACCTGCGCGTGCGCGGCGCCCTCCTCGACGAGCTCCGCCACCTCGACTGGGTACCCCGCCCGGTCCGAGCCCGCCTCGAACAACGCCGCCGCACCATCGAACGCCTCCGCGCCAACCTCCAGCGCGACCCCGCCGACGAAGAAGTGGCCGCCGCCATGTCCATGGACGTGTGCGAATACCGCCAGTTCTTCGGCGCAGCCCTCATCGAGGGCCCCCATGCCGCCTGGGGCGAGGACGACGATGACTCCGTCCCGCTCCTAGACCGCGTGGTCGACGAGAGTGCTGAGGCGCCGTTTGAGGATCTCACACGAGTTGAGATTCTTGGGTTGGTCGCGCAGCGGTTGTCGGAGGTGGAGTATCGGGTTGTGTATTTGAGGTATTGGGAGGGGATGTCGATGAGGGAGATTGGTGAGGTGTTGGGGGTGTCGGAGTCGAGGGTGTGCAAGATTCATGGGCAGGTGTTGGAGAGGTTGAGGGAGAGGTTGGGGGGGCAGGAGCTCTGACTCGATACTGGCCCCGACCAGTGTGCACAGAAATCCCAACTAGCTGTCCCACCTGGCCCGCGTGACTCGTCCGTATGGGCGGAGCACCTACGCCATGACCGCTTTCACACCCGCCTTCTGTCCGCACCCCTCCTGCGCCGGCCAGGCGCGCTTTGCCTTCCAGCACAAGGGCCACTACTGGCGCCGCTGCGACAACCGCCTCGTGCAGCGCTTTCGCTGTAAAACCTGCGGATACACCTTCTCCACGCAGACCTTTCGCTTCGACTGGCGGCACCGCCGGCCGGGCATCACGATCGACATCTTTCGCGGGTTTGTGGCCAAGGTCACGCAGCGCCACATGGCGCGGTCCCTGAATAT
>CAIKQM010000656.1 GCA_903829565.1 uncultured Planctomycetota bacterium | reverse complement strand
TGCCGGTGACGGATCGCTTTGACGGCGATCGCTTCTTCACGCTGGAGAACGGCCGGCGCACAGCCACGCCGTTGTTCCTGTGCTTGTTGGTGATCGAGACTACGGACATCCTGTTCGCGCTCGACTCGGTGCCGGCCGCACTAGGCATCTCGCAGAACTTGTTCGTGGTCTACACCAGCAACATCTTCGCGATCCTCGGCTTGCGCTCGTTGTTCTTTGCCGTGGGCGGCCTCCTGCGCTATCTGCACTACCTCAAGTACGGACTATCGCTGATTCTCATCTTCGTAGGAGTGAAGATGCTGTTACCGGAGGAGCACAAGATCCCGATCGGGGCGGCCTTGGGGGTCGTCGCGGGGATTCTGGCGCTCGCGACCATCGCCTCGGTCGTCCGGGCGAAGGTTGTGCCGGTGGACGACTGAGAGAGCGGGCGTTTGCGCGTCCGCAGAGGGCGCGATGACCATTCTCCTCGGTACGGACTTCTCGCAGGGCGCAGAAGCTGCGCTGCGCGGCGCAGCAGCATGGGCCAAGAGCACGCATCAAGACGTGGTGTGTGTGCACGCGGTCGATGTACCGGACTTGGCGTGGGCAGCAGCTGCTGAAGCGCCCATGGCGATCGGTCAGTGGTATGAAACGCAGCGCGAGCATGCGCAAGTGCGCTTGGCGTTGATGGCGCAGCAGATTCAACGCGATGGTGTGCTTGCGCGCACGGAGGTCTTGTCAGGCCATCCCGACGTGCAAGTGGCCGAGCGTGCGAAAGCACTGGCTGTGTCGAGCATCGTGGTGGCTGCCACGGGACATCGCGGCATGGCTGCATGGCGCTTGGGCAGTACAGCAGATCGCATCGCACAGAAGGCCGAAGTGCCCGTGCTTGTGGTTCGCGATCCCGAACCGCTGGAGCATTGGGCGGAAGGTGAGCCGCTGCGGCTGATGGTGGCGCTCGAAGACGATGAGGCTTCGGATGCGGCCTTGCACCTTGCGTTGCAGATGCGCCGCAGTGCTTCGGTGGAGCTGGTGCTGGCGCATGTTTGGTGGCCGCCGGAACACGGCGAAGGCGCCGGCTTGGGCGTCACCAGCGATGTCAAGTTGCGCGCGGCCATCGAGGCCAAAGTGGAGACCGGCTTGCGCACGCGTTTGAGCGCCATGGGCCTCACGGATGAGGACTACACGCTGCGTCTCGTGCCCGGCTTCGGCAAGCCTGCAGAACACCTGTCGCAACTTGCCACCGAGAACAAGGTGGGGGTGCTGCTGTTAGGCTCGCACCGTCGCAAGGGACTGGCGCGACTGTGGCATGGCTCGGTGTCGCGCGATGCGTTGGTCGCGTGCTCGACCAACGCGATGGTCGTGCCGCACTAGCTACTGCTTGGGGAGCTCTCGCTGCTCTCAATCCATGCGGCGCACACCAAGTCGCCCATGACATTCACCACGGTGCGGCCCATGTCGAGGATGCGGTCCACCCCGAGCACGATGGCGATGCCATCGGGCGGCAGGCCCACTTGCGCCAACACGGCCACGAGCAGCGGCAGAGAGCCACCGGGCACGCCTGCTGCTCCCACGGCTGTGATCACGCACATCAGCACCAGCACAGCCTGTTGGCCCAAGCTGAGTTCAATGCCAAAGACTTGCGCGATGAACAGCACCAGTGCGCCTTCGAACAGAGCGGTGCCGTTCATGTTCAGCGTGGCGCCTAGCGGCAAGACAAAGCCCGCGATCGAGCTGCGAATGCCGAGACCTTCTTTGGCGACGCGCAACGAGGTCGGGAGAGTGGCGTTGCTGCTGGAGGTGGATAGTGCCGTGACCATCACCGGCACCGCGCCGCGCAAGAAGGCGATGGGCGAGCGCTTGACCATCAACACCAGAATGAGTGGGTACAGCACGAAGACCTGCACCACATATGCGCCGAGGATGATCAACACATACGCCGCGAGCTTGCCGAGCAGGTCAGCACCGAACTTGGCGACCACGCTGTAGATCAAGCACGCCACGGCGAACGGCGCGAGCTTCATGGCAAAGCCCACGATGGAGACCATGGTCTCGGCGACCGTCTCGAGCCAGCCGATCATCTGCGAACGGCGTTCCGCACGCACGCGCATCAAGAACGCGCCAAACAGCAGCGAGAGCACCACCAACGGTAACATCTCCATGCGCGTGATGGCGCCGAGCACATTGCGTGGCAGGAACATGTCCAACCACTTGTTGGCGGTCTCGAGTGTGGTCTTCGTTGCGTTGGCCGTCGCCGTCGCTTGCAGCTTGGCTGCATCGCCACCAAAGCTCGCGAGCAGCTCGTCGCGCACGGCCGGGTCAAAGCCCGCACCCGGTTGCAGGGTGTTCATCAGGGTCAGGCCCAAGACGGCGCTGAAGGCTGTGGTCAGCAAGAAGAACACGGCGGTGCGCGCCCCAATACGGCCGACCTTGCCAAAGTCACCTAGCGACGCCACACCCGTCGCAAGCGAAGCGAACACAAGGGGCACCACCACCAAGAACAGCAGGCGCAAGAAAACTTGACCGATGGGGTGAGCGACTCCATCGGCCAAAAAGCGCACGATCTGTCGGGCGCTCTCACTCTGGGTGCCGAGCCAATTGCCCACTAGACCGAGCACCGCTCCGACCAGGAGCCCCATCAGGACACGCTTGTGCAGCGAGTCGCCCTTTGTGCTTGCTTCCATGGCACGAGAGTACACGAGCAGCGCCTCTCGGCTACAGTGCTGGTCGCGCTATGGAGCTCAAGCTACTCGTCCTCGGTGTGTTGGCCCTCTTGGTCGTGGGGCATCGGCTGTACGGTACGCGTGTCGCGCGCTGGGTCGGCGTCGATGATCGTCAGGCGACCCCGGCCCACACCAAGGCCGACGGAGTCGACTACGTTGCGACGCCGCCGTTCTATCTGTTTGCGCAGCATTTCTCGGCCATTGCGGCGGCGGGGCCTATCGCGGGGCCGATCCTCGCGGCCCAGCAGTACGGCTGGTTGCCGTGCCTGTTGTGGATCGGCTTCGGTGTGGTGTTCATCGGCGCGGTGCACGACTTCTCGACGCTCGTGGCCTCGTTGCGTCATGGAGGCAGCACCATCGCCGAGGTGGCGCGCGTACGCTTGGGCACACGCGCGGGGCGCACCATGTCGGCCTTCATCTTGCTGGCCTTGGTGTATGTGCTCTTGGCCTTCACAGACATCACGGCCGGTTCATTCGCCTCGGGTACCGAAGAGTTGGCTGCGCGCACCTCGGACCCCACGCGTTTCAATCCTGGCGGTGCCGTAGCCGCCGCAGCGGTGGGCTACTTGGTGTTGGCTGTGCTGTTGGGTGCCGTCGAACGCTACCTGCGCACGCCATTGTGGTTGGTCAACCTGACCTTTGTGCCAGCCTTGTTTGCGCTGACCTGGGGAGCGACCAAGGTCTCG
>CAIKQM010000655.1 GCA_903829565.1 uncultured Planctomycetota bacterium | reverse complement strand
GAACCACCGATCGTGCTCAAGTCCACGCTGAGTGTGGCGACAGTGAGCCCATCATCGAGGTCATTGGTCGCACTGGCGACAATGCGCACCTGTGCACCCGCTTTGACATGGGTCGGCTGTGCCAGGCCCGCGATGCTCAGGCCCGAGTTCTGAACCGTGCTGTTGCGGGGAGTAGGCAACGCCGTACCCCAGTCCGCAGCGCTGCGATTGGTGTCTTGCGCACCACCACACCGACGCGCCAGCGCATTGTTCGTGTTCAGCGCAGCGGCGTTGTCGAGGCTGGTTCCACCGGCTAGAGGTTCGCGACCGTTCGCCGTACCTGTGCCAAGGAGGTCGACAAGCGCAGTTGACACGGGCAGAGCCCCTGTCAAGGGAACTGTACTGCGGCTCAGGGCGACCTTGAAGTTGTCGGCCGCCATGTTGAGCGTGCCGGTGGCATCCGGAGCCGGAAGATCGAGCGCCGATCCCGCAGAAAGACCTGTGCCGTTCGCAAGTTTGATCAGGAAGTAGCTGCGCGCCGGAATGGTGCCCGCGAGCTGCGTCACGGACCATGTGCCCGTGCTTGTAGCTGTCGCGTATTGGACCGACCAACCAGCCAGGCTTTGCGGTTGACCGCCAGCGTTGTACAGCTCGATGTAGTCGGACAGGTGCAACGAGTAGGTGTTGCCACCGGCACCGTACACCTGGCTCAAGCGCACAATGGCTTCTGCGCAATCGAGCGTGCCGTTGCCGTTGCTGTCGCCCGAGTCCATCACGCCGCAGCCACACGCACCGGGGCTCAGCTTGAGCGGATCATTCGGGCAAGCATCGTTGCAGCCCGCGACGCCATCGCCGTCCAAGTCAGCCTCTACCGGCTCATCGAGAGCACTGCCGGGGCATTGGTCGTTGCAGTCCGCCGTGCCATCCGCATCGGCATCCACATCCGATGCGCCACAGCCACACGCACCGGGCGCGACCTTCAGCGGATCGTTCGGACAAGCATCGGCGCAGTCTGGTGTGCCATCGAGATCCGTGTCGGCCTCGGGCACACCACAACCACAGAAGCCCGGCGCGGTCTTCGCTGGATCGCTCGGGCAACCGTCATTGCAATCGGGCGTGCCATCGCCATCGCTGTCGCTATCGGCCACTCCGCAACCGCACGCACCAGGGGCGAGCTTGAGTGGATCCGCGGGACAGCCATCAAGGCAATCGATGGTGCCGTCTGCATCGGCATCGTTCTGCGCGCAGAGTTCGAGCACATGCACCAAACGGTTGGTGCAGTCCAAAATCGCCAAGCGCGCAGTGGTCGCGTCCCATGCAAAGTCGTACCAACCTGTACCGCTGGCGATGTCCACGCCGGCGAGGTTGAAGGTAGTTGCTTGACCATCCGTCTGCACGACCTTGACCGCGTTCGTGAACAACTGACCGGCAGCGATGCTTGTGCGATCGTTGTAGATGACGAAGCCGCCTTGCGCCGTATCGAGGAACTCGATGTTCTGGCCCACGATCGCCGTCGCATCCGTCGCATTCACCAAGACAGAGTTGGTGACGGCATTGCCACCGGTGCGCACATGGCGGAACACGTCGTTGCTTGAACGCGTGTACAGGTCACCCGTAGCCGGGTCATAGGCATGATCGCGCCAGCTCGTGCTGAGGAAGCCCACCGGCGACAAAGACATGCCCGTTGTACCGGTGTAGGTGACAAGTCCGTTGGACGGATTCACCAACCGACGGCGTGGACTGCCAATCTCCAAGTACGACAGTCCTGCATCGACTCCACCAAAGCCGGGATCGAAGTCCACGCCCGAGCTGCCGCGCGCAGGCAACGTCCACAGCGGCACGCCGCTAGGGCTGAAGAAGCTGATGCCGCCGAACACCGCGCCGCCTGCGTCATAGGCGGCACCGATGCGACCATTCGCATCCGTCACCACGCCGGAGTAGCCACGGTTAGCTGCAGGCGCATTCACGGCGCCGAAAGCGACGCCAAAGCTCGGTGCTGTCAGCGGAGTGCTCACGCGCACAATGGCCACGCGCGGACTCACCCCCGAGAGGGTCCAGCCTGCAACCATCATGTTGGTCCCGTCCCACGCAATCGCAGCGGGGTTCGTTCCAATGTGATGCGCGGCCCCCACCGTGGCTGTAGACGCGAGGTCCACCGTCGTGGTGTGGCGGAACTGCAGTTGAGCACTGGCGGCTGCGGAGACGCTCGCAACAGCTAGAGAGGCCAGCAACAGGTGCTTCATCGTGCGCTTTCGCAAGGAGAGAGAGTCATCGGGATCACCCGAAACCTATCCCTCCTCTGCGCACGAGGTCTGTGCTAGCGAAACTCGCGAAGACCTTAGAGGAAAGATCTTCCTACTAAGCCATGCGTCAGGTGCTGCGTTGACGCCTGAAGTCGTCAAATCCACCAGCATTACGCGTCGTATTGGCAGCTTGCGTCGGCTGCGCTTCGGCGTGCGTGGCCGCGGGCAACGGACCGCGCGGTGCACCTTCATCCTCTGTGCGTGCAGCGATGCGAATGCCCTCGCTCTGGCACTTCTTGACGAAGTCATCCTTCTGGATGGACTTCAGGTAGGCCTGATCCACATCGACTTGGCCGGACTTGACTAGCTCGATCAACGAGTCATTCAGCAAGCGCGAGCCGGTCTTGGCACCCATCTGCATCAGCGAAGCGATTTGGTGCGTCTTGCCTTCGCGGATGTTCGAGGCAATGGCGGAGTTGACCACGAGGATCTCCAACGCAGCTACGCGCCCACCGCCGGTCTTCTTGCACAGCGTCTGCGCAACGACACCTTTGAGCGAACTCGCCAACATGGTGCGAATCTGCGCCTGACGATCAGCAGGGAACTGGTCGATGATGCGGTCCACCGTTGTAGCCGCTGTCGAGGTGTGCAGCGTGCCGAACACCAAATGCCCGGTCTCCGCGGTCTCGATAGCGATCTCGATCGTCTCGAGATCGCGCATTTCACCGACCAAAACGATGTCGGGGTCTTCGCGCAACGCCGCCCTCAAGGCGCGCTTGAACGAGCCCGTGTGCGCATGCACTTCGCGTTGGTTGACCAGGCAGCGCTGGTTCTGGTGCACGAACTCGATCGGGTCTTCGATCGTGATGATGTGCTCGCTGCGCGTCTTGTTGATGTGATCCACCATCGCGGCGAGCGTGGTTGACTTACCACTGCCGGTAGGACCGGTCACCAGCACCAAGCCTTTGGACAGCTGGCAGAAGTCCACCACCGCGCGCGGCAGCTTGAGCTCTTCGGCCGTCAAGATCTTGGACGGGATCTGACGGAAGACCGCACCGGGTCCGCGATGATCGCGGAAGATGTTGGCGCGGAAGCGCGCCACCCCTTCGAGCTCATAGGCAAAGTCGGTGTCGTTCGACGACTCGTACTCGGCGCGATTGCGCTCGGGTGCGACCTCCCACAGGATCGGGAGCATCTGCTCCGGTGTCAGCACCGGGCAACCTTCGACCGGCTGCATGTCGCCGTGCAACCGGAACATGGGTTGCACATTCGAGGTCATGTGCAGGTCCGAAGCCCCGAGCTGCACCATCCGGCGAAACAATGCGTCGATCCAAGCCATGGTGGTGCCTATCGACTGTGGTGGCGGTCGAGCTTGAGTGCCATAAGCCCCTCGCGGGACCGGTCCTCGGATGCAACAATGCGGCCATGGATTTCACCCGCCGCACCGTCTTGGCCGCCGGAGCTTCGCTCGGGGCCGCAGCTGCTCTCGGTTCCCTCTCGTCCGCTCGTGCCTCGGCACTGGGCCAAGACCCGGAAGCGATGAATCCCGAAGACAAGCCCACCGTGTTGAAAGAGTCGCTCTTCCAGATCTCGCTGGCGCAGTGGTCCTTGCACAACACGCTGTGGAAGAAGGAGCTCGACAACCGCGACTTCGCCAAGACAGCCAAGGCGGTCTACGGCATCCACGCGATCGAGTACGTCAACAGCTTCTTCAAGGACAAGGTCTCAGACCAAGCCTACTTGAAGGACCTGCGCAAGCGCGCGGATGAACAGGGCGTGAAGACCTTGCTCATCATGATCGATGGCGAAGGCGATCTCGGTCATGGCCCGGGCGAAGAACGCGGCAAGGCGATCGACGCGCACAAGCGTTGGATCGATGCGGCCAAGGTGCTCGGTTGTCACTCCATTCGTGTCAACGCGCATGGACACGGCTCGCCCGAAGACTCGGCCAAGCATGTCGCCGAGTGCTTGCGCGTGTTGGGCGAACACGGAGCGCCGCTTGGCATTCATGTCATCGTCGAGAACCATGGCGGTCTCTCGTCCGATGGTTCGTGGTTGGCGGGTGTGATGAAGGCGGCCAACCATCCGTATGTGGGCACGCTGCCGGACTTCGGCAACTTCCGTCTCAGCGAAGGCAAGGACTACGATCGCTACAAGGGCGTGGAAGAGTTGATGCCCTTTGCCAAGGCCGTCAGCGCCAAGAGCTACGACTTCGACGAGCAGGGCAACGAGACCACGATCGACTACCGCCGCATGCTGGCGATTGTCGCGGCCTCAGGGTATCGCGGCCACATCGGCATCGAGTACGAGGGCTCACGCCTCTCGGAAAAGGAAGGTATTTTGGCCACTAAGAAGCTGCTGGAAGCAGTGCACATCGAGATGCAGGCCAAAGCTGGTAAGTGATGAAGTACACCTTGGCGCTCGCGTGGTTCGGCCCTGCACTTGCTCATGCGCAGTACACCCCGCCGCTGGCTCCAGCCTCGGATGAGGCGGCGCGTACGGCTGCCACCTTTCAACTGAAGGAGGGCTACTCAGCGCAGACCTTCGCAGCCGAGCCGCAGTTGGCGCATCCGGTCTGCTTCTGGATTGCGCGCGATGGCAAGGTGTATGTGGCGGAGACGTTCCGCCACCACGCAGGTGTCACTGACATCCGCGAGCACATGGACTGGCTGGAGGACGATCTCGCCGCGCGCAGCGTCGAGGATCGCGTGGCCATGTTCCGCAAGCACTTGGGTGATCAGTTCCCGAGCTTTGAGCGCGAGCACGAGCGCATCAAGGTGCTCATGGACACCGACGGAGACCGCAAGATCGACCGCGACGAGGTCTTTGCGGATGGCTTCAGCGCAGCTGCCGATGGCATTGCTGCAGGCTTGTTCGAGCACAAGGGTCAGGTCTGGTACGCCTGCATCCCGACCATGTGGAAGCTCGCCGACACCGACGGCGATTTGAAGGCCGATCAACGCACGGAGCAAAGCACGGGTTGGGGCATCCGCGTGGCCTTGCTGGGCCACGACATGCACGGCATTCAGCTCGGCCCCGATGGCCTGCTGTATTGGTCGATCGGCGATCGCGGCTTCAAGGTCGTCAACCAAGAAGGCGTGCTGCTCGACAGTCCGTACACGGGCGCTGTGCTGCGCTCGAACCTCGACGGCAGCAACCTCGAGGTCTACGCCACGGGCTTGCGCAATCCGCAAGAACTGGCCTTCGACGATTGGGGCAACTTGTGGACCGGCGACAACAACTCGGACGGTGGCGACCGTGCGCGTTGGGTGCATGTGGTCGAAGCCGCCGAGATCGGCTGGCGTCAAGCGTACCAGTGGATCAAAGAGCCCAACCTGCGCGGTGCGTGGAATGACGAGCGCTTGTGGTTGCCGCACTTTGCCGGACAAGCAGCGTATGTGCTGCCTCCGCGCGCCAACATCGCCAATGGTCCTTCGGGCTTGGCGTGCTATCCAGGCACGGGCTTGGACGCGGCCGGACTCGTGCAGGGTGACAAGTATACTGGACGCTTCTTCTTGTGCGACTTCGTGGGCGCAGCGGAGTGGAGCGGCGTGCTGTCGTTTGGCGTGCAGCCCGATGGGGCGAGCTACACACCCGGGCCTGTCGAGCGTTGGGCTTGGGGCCCGCTGGCCACGGACTGCGACTTTGGCAGCGATGGCGGCTTGTACATCAGCGACTGGGTCGCTGGTTGGAACAAGACCGGCAAAGGCCGCTTGTGGCGCGTAGCCACGGAGACCACGCACCTCGATCCTCTGGTGATCGAGACCAAGCGCTTGCTTGCGGAAGGCATGCGCTTGCGCGCGGTGGACGAGCTGGCTGGCTTGCTGGGCCACGCGGACCGTCGCGTGCGCCAAGATGCGCACTTGGAACTCGCCACGCGCGGCAGCGCTGGCCGCGAGCAGCTCGTGCAAGTTGCCACCAATGCCGCCGCGCCGCTGTTGGCGCGCGTACACGCTGTGTGGGGCTTGGGCATCGTCATCGGGCGCGAACCCCAAGCCGATTGGCCGAGCTTCCTCGACTCGTTGGGAATGGCGCGCTTGCTGACGGACGCCCAACCCGAAGTGCGTGCACAAGCGTGGCGCGTGGTGGGTGATCGCCGCGTGCCCGACCTCCAACGCGTCGCAGGCTTGGAGTCGGCCTACCTGCAAGCGCTGCGTGATGCATCCTTGCGCGTGCAGTTGCATGCAGCCATCGCGCTAGCGCGCACACCGCAAGCGGACTCCTTCCCCGCGTTGGTCGAGCGCTTGGCGGCCGTGGGTGAGACCGATCCTACGCTGCGGCATGCCTTGACCTACGCGTTGTGGCGCAATGCCACCAAGGAACAACTGCTGAGTCTTGCCGCACACGCCAACACAGATGTGCGGGTGGCGGCTGTGGTTGCGTTGCGTCGCAGCGGCCTGGCCGGTTGTGCGGACTTCCTCGCGGACAAGGATTGGCGTGTCGTGGCCGAAGCTGCGCGCGCAATCTATGACGAACAACGCAGCGCTGACTATGAGGCTCTCGCAGCGCAGCTCGATCGTCAGGACTTGATGGATCTGGATCAGCGCGTGCCGGTCAGCGCGGCCGAGGATGCTTACCGCGCGGGCAATGGCTTGGTGCGGCGCGCACTGCATGCCAACTGGCGCCTTGGCACCGAGCAGCATGCACAACGCTTGGTGGACTTTGGCGCCCGCGTGGATGTGGGCGAAGCCCATCGCCGCACAGCGCTGCAGTTGCTGCTCGATTGGCGCACGCCGCCGCGTCTGGACCCGTTCCATGGTGAGTACTTGCCGCGCGGTGAGCGCGAGGCGGCCTTCTTGGCTCCGGCGGTGATGCGCTTGGCGCCCAGCATGGAAGCCGCGACCAGTGAGTTGCGTCGCCAGTGGATCACCCTGGCCTCCAATGAGCGCGTCAGCGCGGCGTGCGAGCTATTGGAACGCTGGGCGCGCGCGCAAGACGATGAGCCGCGCGTGCGTGCAGCGGCGTTGCGTGCCTTGGGGAACTTGGCACCGGCGAACCTCGTCGATGTGTTGCGCGCCACGCTCTTCGACACCAACAGCGACGTGCGTGCAGCAGCGACGGAAGCGCTGGTCGCCGCGCGACCGGACGAAGCGCCCGCCCTGCTCGAAGGCGCGCTGTCCGGTTCTGTGGCAGAACGCCGCGTCGCCTATGCGGCACTCGCGCGACTCAGTGACGAGCGCTCGCTCCAGTTGTTGGCCACCGAGCTGGAGAAGCTGGACGCAGGCTTGGTGCCAGCAGAAGCAGCTTTGGACTTGGTGATG
>CAIKQM010000654.1 GCA_903829565.1 uncultured Planctomycetota bacterium | reverse complement strand
GGGGCGCGCATGGGATACTGGCCCCGACGATTGTGCACGATCTTTGAGGGCTAGAACCAGCACGGCGGGCCCAGGAATCAGGGTGGACCGTGCAAACGCCAAGAAATCGTGGGCTCTCCCCTCGTGGTCGTACCTGGGGGCAGTGCTGGTCGCATCAGCCTAAGGGGCTCAGCTAAGAGCACAAGGGAGCCCACACAGGCCTCTGGGAGGTCATCCCAGGCCTCGGGCCGGCAGTAACCAACTAGATCTAGACGTGCGCAAGCCGCGTACTGACGCACCCATTCCGCATTTGTTTCCAAGACGCTGCACAATCATCAGGGCCAGTATCGAAGGGCTTCAGTTTCTCCCTCTCCCCAGGTCGAAACACCCCCTACACCATGCTCGGCTTCGTGTTCCGCAACCGCCTCCGCCTCCGCGCCCTCTACGGCGCGCCGCCCGGCCACATGGCCGCGCCCACCCGCCCCGACCCCCAACCCGACTCCCCGTCCACCCCCCGCCTAGTCGAACGCCGCCGCGGCGCAGTCATTGTCAAGCCGCCGCGCCGTGGGGCATCATGAGCGGCGATGGCCGCTCCTCTGATCGTTCCCCTGCTTAGCCTGCTGTTGACCGCCCAGTCGCCGAGTGCCTCGGACGGCCGCGGGTCCCTGCAGGAATATCTGGTGAAGGCCCGCGCGCAGCGGGATGCGTTGTTGTCGACGTTGCGCGAGCGCACCGATGCGATTCTGAGAGAGATCGATGCTGCTGCTGTAGCGCGCGATCAAGTGGCGTTGCTGGCTTTGCGGGAGCGGTTGGCAGCGGTCGGCCCCGAAGCGACGCCGCTGTTGTTGCCGCGTCTCGAGCCGGGCGTGGCGGGAAACGATGCGCAGAAGTTGGCTGCGCGCGTGGTGGCTGGAGCGCTCGAGACGTTGCAGCCGCGCAGCTTTACCGAAGACCTGGTGAAGATGGCCCAAAACTCTTCGCCGGAGGGCCGCATCAATGTGATCCGGGTGCTCGGGAGTGCGCCGGACAATGCGCCCGCGGCCTCGGCTCTGGCGGGGTTGTGGCGCAATGGTCCCACCGAATCGCGTGGTGCAGCGTTGACGGCGTTGGCGCGCATGGGCGGCCCAATGGCGGATCAGACGATTGACGAAGCCTTCAAGGACCCGCGCCCCGAAGTGGTGCGCGCGGCGGTTGATGCTGTCGTCGAATCGAAGAGTGCGGCGCATGCGCCGCGCATTCTGGCGATCGTCAAGAACCCGAACGAAGCGGGACGCAATGTGGATGCACTCGCGCGCTACTACGCGGCTGTGCCCGACGCGCTCAATGAGCAGCACATGCTGGCAGTGATCTCCTTTGCGAGTGATCCGGCGCCGCGCCCTGAGGATCGTCAGCGCTTGTTGGAGGCCTTGGCCCCGCAAGCAAAGTCGTTCACCTCGGACATCAAGAAGTCGCTGCGCAAGTTGGCGGACATGCCGGGTGCTACTACACGCGAAGCGGCCTTGGTGTTGTTGGCGGTGAGCGGCGACGGACGCGCCAAGCGCGAAGCGTTGGCCGACTATGAGGACCAGATCCAACGCAATCCGGACTGGGCCCAATCGTTCGAAGCACGCGGCACGGTCTTGTACCGCATGCAAGAGTGGAAGGAAGCGCGCAAGGACTACGAAAAGGCGCTGGAACTCTCGGCGCGTGACTTGCGTGCTAAACAGGACACGGCGGCCATCGGCATCGCGCGCTGCTATATGCAGGAAGGCAAGGTCAAGGATGCAGCGGATACCTTGCGCAAGTCGCCGGTCACGCCAAAGCAACTGGCCGAGCTGGCACGTGATCCACTCTTTGCGCCCATGCTCGAGAACCCCAAGCTGCGCGAAACGCTGCTGCCGCGCTGACCAGCAGTCGCGGACCAAGCGTCAAGCATCCTTGACAGCCACCGCGGTGACTACGGCAGGCGACCAGAACAGGGCGCTTGCGTCTACACGCCGCGCGGACCAGTCTGTCACAAATTCTTCCCACTCATCGGCCGAGATCCAACCGCCATCGCGCAGCTTGGCCGCATAGCGCGGGAAGAAGCTGTCCGCCCAGCGAAAGACCGCACTGGTGGGACCACCGGCTCGCACCACAGGTGTGTAGTCCAGCGCACGCAGGCCAGCCGCGGCCCACATCGCGGGCACTTTGGCGGCCACAAAGGCGTCGCCACCATGTTGCTGGTACATCGCACGCAGTCCGCGCACCACGGCAACGAAACCACGCGACGGCGGCGTCAGCGCGATGCCTTCGTGATGGTAGTCCTGCAGCGCGATCACACCGTGCGGCGCAAGCCAACGCGCCACACGCGCCGCCTCGCGGCATGGATCGGGCACAAAGCTCCAGAACCAGCGCGCATAGATGTAGTCAAACGACTGTGGTGCAAACTCCGCCGCTTGGAAGCGCTCTTGCACAGGCACGATGTTCGTAATGCCCAAGCGCTGGCTTTCCTGTGCGAGGTGTGCCTGCCACATGGGCGAGGCATCGAGCGCGACTACCTGTCCTTGGGAACCTACACGACGCGCCAGCTCAAGCGTGACGAAGCCGGGACCGCAACCGAGATCCAACACACGCATCCCGGGCCGCACAGGCACGCGCGCGAACAAGTCAGATGCCAGATCTCCCCAGGCTTCGTGCTGTCCACGCAGCCGCTGGAGCTCGACCTCATCTACATGCAGCGGGTAGCTGGAAGCGTCCGGAGTGGTGCTCATGCGCGAGATGCTACGCTGCTGACCACTGCGATGACGAGCCTCTCCATTGATGACCATGACCGCGGCAGCGCTGGACTGACCTATGTCTATCCAGTGGTCTCGCGCCGAGCCGGTGGCGTGTCTGTAGGCATCAACCTCAACACGAACAACGCCTGCAATTGGCGCTGCGTGTATTGCCAAGTACCGGGACTGGTGTGGGGTGATGCACCGCGGTGCGATCTGGGGCTGCTAGAGCGCGAGCTACGCAGTTTTCTGCACGATTTGGTGCACGGAGACTTCTTGGCCACGCGTGTCCCCGAAGGCGCGCGTGCTTGGAAGGACATTGCCATCAGCGGCAATGGCGAGCCGACTTCCTGCGCTGACTTCGGCGCCGTGATTGACCTTGTGTCCAAAGTACTTGACAGCATGGGCCAGCTCGGCAAGATCCCGATCGTGCTCATCACCAACGGTTCCTTGGTGCATCGAGAGCCGGTGCTCACCGCGTTGGGGCGTTTGGCGCAAGCTGGAGGGCGCGTGTGGTACAAGCTCGACTCCGCCACCGATGCGGGTGCAGCGGCGCTGAACAGCAACCGCGCAGGCCACGAACGCGCGCGCAAGAACCTGGAGCTATGTGCCCGCGCCTGCCCGACTTGGTTGCAGACGATGGTGCTGGCCCGTGAAGGCCTGGAGCCGAGCAGCGCCGAGCAAGACGCCTACCTCGATCTCATCGTCGAGCTGGTCGCCAAGCATGTGCCTGTGCAAGGGGTGTTGCTGTACGGGCCTGCACGGCCGTCGCACCAACCCGAGGCAGCCCACCTCAGCAGCTTGCCCGAAGCCTGGATGAAGGCCTACGCACGCGCCATCGAAGTACGCGGGTTGCCGGTGCAACTCTCGCTCTAACAACTCCCGCGCTGGACGCTTGACCTGCGGGGTCCCTTCCGTGTCTGATGCTGGCCGTATGGATCGCTCCGTCCTCAAGACCCTGCGTCACGAGTGGCGCTCTTGGGCTTGGGTGCTGTGCATCCTCAGCGTGCACTTCGCTGGCTTGGGGCACCGCGCGTTCGAGCGCCACGTGCTGTGCGATGATCACGGTGAGTGGGTGCACGAGGAGCTGTGCGCAGACGAGCACAGTCAGGCTCCTGAAGAGAGTGAAGCGCCGGAGGACCACGAGCACTGCTTGCTCGTGTCGATGGCGCGACTGGACAGTGGCCCCACGCCGCCGGAGCCTGTGTGCCTCCCGCAGCGCTTGACCTGCACCCGCGTGGTGCAGGCGCCCAGCAGTTCGACTGCTCGGGTTTCTGTGCCTTTGTTGTTGCTGGCCCCCAAGCAGTCGCCGCCCGCAGCCTGACGCCAAGTATTTTTGACAAGCGTTAGGCGGACCATTGGTCCGTGGGAATGCCGTGTCTGCAGGTTGCAGGCAGGGCCCGCGCACTGTGCGCACTGCACTTGATTCTCTACAGCACAACTCACGCTACTGCTATGCGTATCGCAACCACCTGCGGCCTCGCGGCCGCTCTCGCCTCTGTTTCCACCACGGCCTTCGCTCAAGGCGGCGGCTTCTCCACCCCGGGTATGCCCACGCGTTCCGCCATGCCGGAACAGGCCAAGCAAGAAACGGCCAGCGGCCAGACCTCGGGCTTCACCAGCGTCTTCAACCCCGCCTTCGCCTTCGTCGTCGACGGCATCGCGGATCATGTGTCCGGCGATGTGGAGGAAGAAGGCTTCGGACTGGCCCTGCGCTCGGCGGAACTCTCCGCCAAATCATGGATCGATCCTACGGCCTGGGCCTACATGGTCGCGGTAGCCGAGGAAGAAGGCATCTCCGTCGAAGAAGCCGCCATTCACTACAAGGGCCTAGGCGACACGCACACCATCCGCGCTGGCCGCTTCTTTGCGGACTTTGGCAAGCAGATGCAAGCGCATGTGCACGACTTGCGCACTGTGGATCGTCCCCTGCCCTTGCGTGCCTACCTCGGCAGTGAGTTGGGCGGTGATGGCGTGCAATGGGATGCATGGACTCCGATGGGCGATGATGGCGCGGTGCGCTGGTCGGTCGGCATGTTCGCCAGCCTCGTTCCGCACGAACACGGCGAAGAAGGTGGTGTCGAAGTGGAACGGCACATCGCCGACCGCAAGGATCTCGGCGACTTGAACTTCACGGCTCGCCTGACCTCGTTCCGTGACCTCAACGAACACACCACCTTGCAGGTGGGTGCTTCCTTCCTTGCGGTGCCCGAGTACGCAGCGGAATTCGATGATCTCGACGAAGTCGAAGGACTCAGCCAAACGGTCGTGGGTTTCGATGCGACCTACGGCTTCGGCGAAGATGGCGGCTCCAAGTGGACTCTAGGTGGTGAGTACCTGCTGGCATCAGGCGACACGCTGTTGGGCGTCGATGATGCAGGCACGGCCGGTGATCCGACCGACGACGCCATCACCGTTGGCGATGAAGGCTTGGGTGGCTTCTACGTGTTCGCAGACTGGGCGTGGGACTCCACCAATGCCGTCGGCGTGCAGTACGCGCAAGCCGACGTGGCGGATGCTGGCGCGGTGGCCGATGCAGAGGAGATCGACCTCTACTACACGCGGCACTTCAGCGAGTACCACCGCATCCGCTTGGCAGTCACACAGGCTTCCTTTGGCGACGACGACAGCACTCGCTTCGCCATCCAATACACCGGCTTTGTCGGTGCGCACGCCCACGGCGTGAATTGGTGATCCCCATGCGTTGGCAACACCTATGGTGGAGCCTGTGCATCAGCTTGTGCGCCGCACTGCCTGCGCAGGCGGCGCACAAGTTGCGCGTGGTGGCCACCATCCCTGATCTGGCCGACATGGCTACCGCTATCGCAGGTGATGCCATCGAGGTGACCGTGCTCGCCAAGGGCACCAGCAACATGCATGCGGTCACGGCGCGCCCGTCGCACCTTGTGGCGATGCACAAGGCCGATGTGTTCGTTCAGATCGGCTTGTCGTTGGAGTCGAGCTTCGTGCCTGGCTTGCTCGAAAGTTGCGGCAATCCACGCGTGCAACCGGGGGCTAAGGGCTTCATCAATGTCTCCGAAGGCTGGGCCGCGCTCGATGTTCCGCAGGAACTTTCGCGCAAGGATGGCGATGTGCACCCACATGGCAATCCTCACATGAACCTC
>CAIKQM010000653.1 GCA_903829565.1 uncultured Planctomycetota bacterium | reverse complement strand
GTTCGTCGAACGGTGGCACCACCTTCGCTAAGGTCAACAACTGGGGGGATTACTACGGCAATCCAGCCCAGCGCCTGCACGCCGACATTCCGGGCATCTTTGCCCTGCCCAACGGCGCTGGCGAGATCTGGTATGTGGCCACGGATGGCGGGCTGTATGAGAGCCGCACGCAACTGGCGACCGTGCAGAACTTGTCGCTGACGGGCCTCGGTGTGTCGCAGTACTACTCGACCCACACTTCGCGTGCGAACCCCTCCATCATCTTGGCCGGAGCTCAGGACCAAGGCTACCAGCGCGGCTACTTGACACCGAGCACGGGTGCAGGACCGTCAACTAATTTTGACCAACTGCTGAGTGGTGACTACGGCCACATGACCAGCGGAGATGGCACGCACAGCTTGGTGTACAGCGTGTACCCGGGCTTTGTGTTGGTCCAACAGGGGGAACTCAATCCGCAACTGCTGTCGCCGTACATCAACTTCCCCACTGGTGCGACGAATGCGTGGTTGCCGCCCATCCACGCCGACCCCACCGACAATACGGCCTTCTACTTCTGCGGTAACTCGATCTGGCGCTATCGCCGCACCACGCTGAACAACTGGCCCTCTGTTCAGTGGACGACCACACCGCTGTTGGATGGGGGAGCTACCTATGTGTCGCAGATCGCCTTTGCGCCCAGCAATCCCAACCGCGTGTACTGTGTCAACAATGCTGGACGCCTGTACCGCTCGAATGACAAGGCCGTGACTTGGACGCTGGCGGCTTCCAGCGGTCCTGCGCCGCATTACTTCTATGGCAATGCACTGGCGGTGCATCCCACCAATCCTGACGAGGCAGTGGTGGGTGGTTCTGGGTACTCGACCGCGGCCGCGCGGCGCACCACGGATGGTGGTGTGACTTGGAACCCGATCACGACAGGTCTGCCGCCGACGCTCATCTATGACTTGGCATACGGCAACGATGGTTCGGTGTATGCCGCCACCGAGACGGGGCCGTACCGTTGGCATCCCTCTTTGAACTCGTGGCAAAGCCTTGCCGAGCCTGGCTTGCCGATCACGACCTTCTGGTCGGTGGAGGTCGTCGACAACGGTTCCACTGCGCGCTTTGCGACCTATGGTCGCGGCATTTGGGATTGGCGCGTGGGGCCGCCGATCGGCTTGGCTGCTGTGGTGCGCTATGGCGAGAACTTGGGTGGAGCCAACGTGCTCGATCTCGACACGCGCACCTTGCCGTTACTCGGCACGACCTTTGTGCTTGATGTGGTCTCGCCGACTCTCGGCGCGCGCACCGGCATCGTGTACACCTCGCTCTTTGGCATTGCCACGCCGTTTGGTGGGGGCACGGTCTTGTGCGATCCGGTGTTGTCGACCTTCCGCTTGCGCATCGACGAGTTCGGCACGGGTTCAGTGCGCTTTGTCGTGCCCAACGATCCGAGTCTGGCTGGATCGAACCTCTACTTCCAAGCGTTGATCTTTGATCCGGCCATGCCGCAGGGCTACGCCTTCAGCAACGGTCTGGAAGCACGTTTCGGTTACTGAGGTTCAGTCAGCGACAGTGCTCAGACCACGACGCCGATGATCTCTGTCTCGAAGACAAGTTGCTCGCCTACGAAGGCCTGCGCCGAGTACACGAACATCTTGGAGCGGACTTTGATCGCTTTGCAGGCGTAGATCATGGTCTTCGGCGGTTCGACCACGCCACGGAAGCGCGTATTGTCCATACCACCGAAGCCCAGGAAGCCAGTGAAGTCAGGATGGCGCTCCATGTAGTCCCAGGTGCACAGCTGGGCCGCTGTTTCGCACATCAACACGCCGGGGAAGATCGGGCGACCAGGAATGTGATCGGTGGCCCACCAATCGTCAGCGCGGATCTCTTTGAAACCCACGGTGGCACCTTCACCGCTGGCATCGAACTGCGCGATCCCATCCAGCAAGGCCAAGCGTTGCGCTTGCTTGAGGCGGGTGTAGATGGCGGCCTTGTGCGCGTAGGGGTGAGCGAGATCGAGGGGCGCAGGTGTGATGAGGGGGGCACTCGGCATAGCCCGAGTGTAGGTACCATGCCCGCATGAAGGCGAAGGAAAACGAGCCCACCCAGCCAGACCACTCCACACCCGCGCTGCAGCCGGAGTCGTTGTGTGTGCACGGCGGTTGGCGCCCGAATGAAGTAGAGCGCGCCGCCGTGTTGCCGCTGGTGCGCTCCTCGACCTATTTGCTGCGCGATGATGCCTATGCGGCGATGCTGGAAGGTCGCGCGGAGGAGGCTTGGATCTACTCGCGCTTGCGCAATCCCACGCTGGATGCGGTGCAGGAGAAGCTCGCGGCGCTCGAAGGCGCCGAACGAGCGTTGCTCTACGCCTCGGGCATGGCGGCCATTCATGCGGCCACCCTGGCTTGTGTCAAGCAAGGTGGACGCATCGTGGCACCGCGCCGTCTGTACGGGTCTACCTGGGACTTGTTCGTCAACCTCTTGGGGCCGTTGGGGATTCGCACAGACTTCGTCGATTACAACGCTGCCAGCGCCGTTGAACGTGTTTTGGACGCAGGACCTGTGGACTTGGTGTGGGCCGAGAGTCTCTCCAACCCGACCATGGACGTGACCGATGTTGAGCAGCTGGCTCGTGCAGCTCATGCGCGCGGCGCCAAGCTGGTCGTCGATGCCACCTTTGTCTCGCCCTTGCGGCAGCGACCGTTGGCGATGGGCGCAGACTTGGTGGTGCATTCGGCCACCAAGTACCTCGCCGGTCACAGCGATCTCTTGGGCGGTGTCGTGTGCGGCGCAGGGCCCTTGATGAAGGAGTGCTTCCGCAAGTTGCAACTCGCTGGTGGTTGTATGGATCCGCAAGGCGCGTGGTTGCTGGATCGCGGCATCAAGACGCTGAGTGTGCGCATGGAGCGGCAAGAAGCGGTGGCGCTGGAGCTCGCCACACGCATGGAGCGTCATCCCGAGATTGAGCGCGTGTTGCATCCACGACTGAGCTCCCATCCGCAGTATGCACTTGCTGCACGCATGCTCCCGCACGGATCGGGTGGCATGTGGTCCTTCGTGGTGCGCGGTGGCGATGCTCGCGCCTTGCGCATGGTGCGGCGCTTGCGTGTCGCGCTGGAGGCTTCGAGTCTGGGCGGAGTGGAGACACTGGTCTCGCTGCCGTTCAACACCTCGCATGCGCGCCTGACCGAGAGCCAGCGTGCCGAGGCGGGCATTGCACCGGGCATGGTGCGTATGTCAACGGGCATCGAAGCCGTGGATGATCTATGGCACGATCTGTCGACTGCGCTGCGTGACTCAGCGTAGGCCCGCACCTCCATGGATATCACTCAGTATCTCGACTCCCTCGCGCGTGAGTACTTGCAGGTGCACACGCCCAAAGAAGACGCCTTTTGGTCGGCGTACATGGGCCTTGAGTCTGATGCACACGCCGTACGCGCACGCTTGTCCGAGCGTGATGTCGCACTGCAAGCGTTCCAAACCAGCCCGGAGCGTCTGGCACTCGTGCGCAAGGCCGTGCAAGAGGCGGAAGCGGATCTCGAGCGGGCCGATCGTGCACAGGCTACGGAAGATGAGTTCGTCGCTCTCGCGGGCTGGTTGGACTACTTCTCCGCGCATGTGATTGAAGAC
>CAIKQM010000652.1 GCA_903829565.1 uncultured Planctomycetota bacterium | reverse complement strand
CCCGAACGCGCGATCGTGCCGAGACTCGACACCAAGTCCTCGCGGCTCATGCCAATGCCGTCGTCCGCTACCGTCAAGGTGCGCGCGGTCTGATCAGGCCGCAACTCAATCCGACCGCCATCCGCCTCACCCCAGCCCAAGGCAGGGTTCGTCAAGGCCTCATGACGGCGCTTGTCGATGGCGTCCGAGGCGTTGGAAATCAGCTCGCGCAGAAAAATCTCGCGCGTCTTGTACAGCGAGTGAACGACCAGGGAGAGCAGGTCCTGCACCTCGGCTTGGAAGCCGAGTGTCTCGGGACCCGCGGTAGGCGGGGTGGTGTGCGTCATGGCTTGGGGAAGAACTTTCCTAGAAGCGCCGATTATGCGCTGTAAGGGGGTTCGACTCCACCCCACCGGCGGCTAGGAGTAGAGTAAACATGAGGGTAGACGGTCACGACTGCCTGCGCCCTCACCAGCGGCTCTCCATGCGCCTCCTCCTGCGCCTACTACCACCCGTAGCTATCGCCGCCGCCGCCGCGTGGTTGGCGCTGCCTAGTCAGAGCTACACCTACGCCTACACGTTCCTGGGCGGCTCGTTGGATTTGGGCCAGCGTGATGTGCGCGTGCACCTGAACTTCACCGACGCGGAGGCCACCGACGACACGCGCAGCGATCCGAACTTCCCGGGCGCAACGAGCGTTGCACTCTGTGCTTGGAAAGCCGTGGCCGAGTGGGGTTCCCTGCGACGCTGCGACGGCCATGGAGATCCCACGCAGCCGCCCGATGGCAGTCCTCTGACCGGCCTCGGCTCAGGCGGCGCGAACTTTGACGCCGTCTGGCAAGGTCTGGCGCCCACCATTGGCGGTCCGAGCGACAACGTCATCTCCCAGCTCAGCGGCGCCGCCGGCGGCGTGTTGGCCTTCTGCGAAACGCCGATTGCCGACGGCTGGCGCATTCGCGTCTATGCCGATGCAGCCATCTGGCATGACGACGTGCAAGGCGCGCCGCAACTGCCGGGACACAAGGACCTGCAAGGCGTTTTGACACACGAGTACGGCCATGCGCTGGGCTTGGATCACGATGGCTTGGACCCCGCGGCCACCATGTTCCCTTCGGCAGCGGGCACGGCCAATGCCTTCCGCTCGATTGAAGGCGATGACCGCAATGGTGTGCAGGCGCTGTACGGCGTAGCCCAGAGCACGAAGCCCCGCATTGACAGCTATGAGCTTGTGGCTGGCGGCACGGTGCGCTTGCTTGGCCTGCACTTTGCCCCCAACGGCAACGAGGTCTGGCTCACGCGCCAAGCACCGAACGCAGACGGCACGCCTGTCAAAATTACTGGACTCAGCAGCAACGGCACGCAGCTGGAGTTCCTGCTGCCGGCCGAGGCCAGCGCTGGCGATGTGCTGGTCAAGATCCCTGGTGACGGTGGCTCGGCGCTGTCGAACGCCTTCCCGTTCGATCCGTCGGCTGTGCCCCTGCCCGAGCCGCAGGTCTATGGCATCGGCAAGACCAACAGCTTGGGCTTGGTGCCGCGCTTGGTGGTGTATGGCCGACCGCGTGTGACGACCGGCGACTTTGCACTGGGCTTGGAGGATGCGCGCCCCAATGCCGCCGGCGTGCTGTTCTGGGGTACCAGCGCGAATGCAGCGCCGTTCTTGGGCGGCACCTTGTATGTCGTGCGCCCTCTCCGACGCGAGACGACCTACCGCTGTGACTTTGCCGGATCGGCCTATGTGCCTCTACCGGTGAGTGCTGGCTTAGTAGGCACGACGCGCCGCTACCAGATGTGGTACGCGGACCCGGCGGCGAGTTTTGGCGCCGGTCTCAGCAATGCCGTGCTGGTGGTGCACGGCCCCTGAGAGCTAGGCGAACGAGCTAGGCGAACGAGCTAGGCGAACGACGCGGGCGAGCCTACTTGGACGGTTGCTTGCGCGGCTTGACCGGCGTGATGGTCCAAGCGAGCTTGAGCGTGCCCGCCAGCTCGAGTGTTTGCTGCAGATCGTCCTTGTCGTTGCGCACGCCACGCACCGCGCTGCTGACGCGCTCCTTGGTGTCCAGCGTCAGCGAGCGCACAAGTCCGTCCTTCAGGCTGTAGCGCAGCTCTCCGCGCCCATCCAAGGCCAGCTGGGTCGTGCTGCTCTGGACTTGGCGGCCATCCAAGAGGTCGTACTTGCCTAGATTCTCATTGGCAAACTGCGTTTGATCGGCCTTGGCTTGCACCTCGACACGCAGCTCGATGACTGCGTGCGGCGCTTCCTCAACTTGCTCGATGCGCACAAACTTGGCGCGCACCGAGCCTTCCCAAGCGGCCTGCAGCAGCACCTCATGCAAGGGACCGCCTACACCTGCGCCCAGTTGGCGCGCGTAGAGATTGTCCTCGCCCTTGGTGAAGCGCATAGGCACGGCACCACCAGGGCAGAGAGCCGTGGTCAGCAAGCTGGGAACCACGTCCCACTCGGCGCCAATAGCAACCGCTGCCTGCGGCAAGAATCCGGCCAGATCCGCGCTCGCATCCAAACGCGCGAGGAACTCCTCGCTGCTTTCGCGCTCGTCATAATGACGGCCCCACGAGCCATCCGCGAGGCGCTGGTGCACCACCGATGTGCCGGTGAGCGGTGATTGAGCTTCCAAGGCGGTGGCAACCTCCTTGCCTCCCGTCACCGTCAGGAGCGTGGCTTCCAGCAACCAGTCGTCGAGCTTGCGCTGCACTAAGCTCGGGCCAGCGGTCGTCGCTTGACGCACCTCATCGCGCATCAGGATCTGTAAACGACTTTTGACGCCCAAGCGCTGTTGGGCCAACTGCTCGACGCCGCCGACAACCATGGTCATCTTGGCGAGCTGCAAGTCATGCGACAGCTCAATGCGCCGTGTGAGCTTGGCTCCCTCGCGGGCCTGCACACGCATCTCTACGGGTTGCGCAACTTCGGCTTGCGCGCCCACCAAAGCCAACCCACACAGTACGAGGCTCATAGCTTGCGTCCTTCCCGGTACTCGCCTGAAAGCTCGGTATTCAGCGTTCCATCTTGGTTCCACGCGCGCCAAGGCCCGCTGCGTTTGCCGGCCACGAACAAGCCTTCGGACTTCTTCTGGCCCGTGGGCCACCAGTACGTCCACGACCCGGTCTCTTCGCCACGCTCAAAGGCGCCGAAGTACTCACGCTGGCCGTTGTCGTACCAACCCACCCATTCACCCGTCATCTTGCCGAACGTGTAGACGCCCTTCGCCTGCGCGCGCGCATTCGCATGCCAGCGCATCCATTCGCCATCTTCCTTGCCGTACACAAAACGGCCTTCGAACTGCTTGGCACCATCAGGGTGGAAGCGCACCCACAAGCCGTTTTGTAGATCGCGTTCCATGGGACCTTGGGCCAGTACCTTGCCCTTCTCGTAGTTGGTCCACACACCGCATTGCGTGTCAAAGCAGTACTCGCCCACGCTGCTCTGTTCGCCACTGGGCCAGAACATCTCCCACTTGCCGGTGCGCAGCCCCTTGTCCATCAAGCCGCGTTGACGCACCGCTCCGTTCGGGTGATAGAAGGTCCACTCGCCCGAACGGCGACCGTCCTTCCATTCGCCTTCCTCGGTCTTCTTGCCGGCTTCGCTCCAATAGGTCCAACGACCGACGCGCAGGTATCCATCGAACGCACCTTCATAGGCTTGCGTGCCGTTCTTGTGCCAACCCTTCCACAAGCCCTGGCGGCGCCCATCTACGAGGCGGCCTTCGCGGGCCTTCATCCCGTTGTCATGCAGGAAGACTGTCAGGCCTTCGGCAGGAGCGGTCCCTTCGGTCGGTGTGGCTTGCGCAGCCGTGAGAGCGAGCAGGAGGTACGGGAGGATCATCATGGGCAGCCGTGGTCTACGCACGAGGGGTCGTGAGCGTGGGCGTATCTTCGCCTTCTAGCGGGGTTTCCCTAAAGCAGTCGCTGGAGCTTTCGCCGCTCCACACCCATGCTCGCAGCGCTGGCTGCGCACAGGGAGCGCAGATGTAGAACGGAACTCCTTTCCAAGCAGCGTAACGGTCGGCGCTGCTGGGGAGGGCGCTAGATCCCGGGTGTGAGTGCCAAAAGGCCGCCAAACGCGCGCCACGGGCCTCACAGGCCCGCAGAGCCTGCTGGAGGGCGACGGGGTCCATGGCAAAGCCGGCGGGAGTCGCAGCCCCTGGCGCGAGCACATTCGGCGCGAGCACATTCGGCACAGGCCAGACGGTCCAGTCCCCACTGGGTTCGGCCGCCAGCAGACCGCAGGCCTCGCGCTGGGCGGCCACAGCCTCACGCGCTAGGGCCAGCAACTGTCCGCGAACGGCGGTGAGGTTCCTCATGTGTGGCCCTCATCCAAGCGCACGCGCTCCACCAGCACATCGTCGACATACAACCCCATGCACGCCACATGGGCAGACCCATCGTGGTGCCACTCTTTCCACGGGCCTTGGCGCAAGCCATCGCGCCGCTCGCCTTCGGAACGCTTCTGACCGTTGGGCCACCACGACTCCCACCAACCTTCCATCACGCCTTCCACAAAGGTGCCGCTGGAAGCAATGCGGCCATCTTCATGCCACGTCGTCCACCACTCGTGCCGGCGGCCATCCACCCACACACCTTGCGAGGCGCGCGCGCCGTTGGCATGCCATGTGGTCCAACTGCCTTCCCGCAAGCCCGCGCTCCATTCACCGCGCGTTGCCGGACCACCATCGGCAAACCACGTGTGCCACAGGCCATCGCGCAAGCCATTGCGCCAACTGCCCTCTGAGAAGCGCCGGCCATTGCGATGCCACGATTCCCAGCGGCCTTCCTTGCGGCCGTGCACATACAAGCCACTCGCTGACGGCACACCATCGCGATGCCGAAAGCGCCATTCGCCATGCGGGCGTCCGTCCACATACTCGCCGCGGGCGCGTTCGCTGCCACCGCGCCAACGCCATGTCCAAAGCGCTTGACGCACGCCACGCACGACAGAGCCTTCGCCGCGCAAGCTGCCGTCATGCGGGTGGCGACGCACTTCCGTCCCATGCGGCAGCCCGTGTTCGAAGTCGATCTCCGCGCGCTTGCGACCCGCCGCATCATAGAGCGTCCAGTTTCCTTGACGCAGGCCATTGACGACCACGCCTTGCGCTCGTCGGGTGCCATCCAGGCGTTTGAGCACCGTGAACATGCGGAGGGTGGTCCTGACGTGGCGACTCTACGGGCCTACTCGCGCATCATCGGCGTAGAGACCACTCCACGCCAGATCATCTGTGCCGTCCAAGTTCTTGAACACAAAGCGCCCCTCGCGCTTGCCGGCCACATGTTGGCCACGAGTCCACAAACTGCCATCAGGGTGGAACCACTCCGCCGGCCCCTCACGCACACCTTCGACCCAGCTGATCGAGCTCTTCGTGATTCCGTTCGGAAAGCGCTCGACTGCGAGGCCATGCAAGCGTCCGGCAACCCACGTTTCCTCGAGCACGCTGACGCCCTCGGCATTGATGATGCGCCGCGGGCCCACCAATTGACCGCGATCGTAGAGCTCCAGAGCCACCAAGCCGTCTTCTTGCAAGCGCAACCAAGAGCCGTGCTCGACACCAGCGCGCCATGTGCCCAGCACCTTGGGCGCACCACTCTCGGTCCACTCACGCCAAGGCCCGTCCGCGCGTCCGTCGAGCATGGTTCCGTCTTTGGAGAGCCCCCCATCGCGGTACCACACTTGGTAGGCACCATGTTCCTTGCCACTCAACCACAGAGTGCGCGACTTGCGACCACCGTCCGGATACCACTCCTGCGACAGGCCATCGAGCACGCCTTGCGCATACTGCTGCACGCTCTTGGGTGCACCGGTTTCGTACCACGTTTTCCAGCTGCCTTGACGCAGGTCGGCTTGGTACTCGCCGCTGCTCTCCATCAAGCCACCCACATGCCACGCTTCGGCGCGGCCTTGCAAGCTGCCCATCTGCCAGGTGCGGCGCAGAGCCAAGACACCGTTCGCGTGCCAGCGCAAATCGGGACCATGATCCAGCAGCCGGCCGGCCGCAGCGCGCGTGGTGTAGGCGATCTTTTCAGGTCGTCCGTCGGCGTAGAGCAATTGCTCGGCGACCACAGACTGACCGTCGTACTCTTGCACCAACACGGGCAGGCCCAACTCCGGAAAGACCGTGCTGCGCGCAGGCAAATCGGGGTCTGG